>NZ_CP146516.1:2652500-2806830 GCF_037081835.1 Spirobacillus cienkowskii
CAGCGTCAGTTGTCGGCCAGGTGGTCGCCTTCGCCTCCGGTGTTCCTGCTGATCTCTACGGATGTCACTCCTACACCAGCAATTCCACCACCCTCTCCAACACTCAAGACACACAGTCTCAAATGCACGTCCCAGGTTAAGCCCAGGGATTTCACACTTGACTTGCATGCCCGCCTACGAACCCTTTACGCCCAGTAATTCCGAACAACGCTCGCACCCTTCGTATTACCGCGGCTGCTGGCACGAAGTTTGCCGGTGCTTCTTCTTCTGGTACCATCAAAAAAACAGACTATTAACCTGCTTTCCCTTCTCCCCAGCCGAAAGAGCTTTACAACCCGAAGGCCTTCGTCACTCACGCGGCGTTGCTGCGTCAGGGTTGCCCCCATTGCGCAATATTCCCCACTGCTGCCTCCCGTAGGAGTCTGGGCCGTGTCTCAGTCCCAGTGTGGCTGATCGTCCTCTCAGACCAGCTATCCATCTTCGCCTTGGTGGGCCGTTACCCCGCCAACTAACTAATGGAACATGGGCTCATCTTATGGCTGCTGGCCTTACGGTTCCAGCATTTCCAAAGTCTTGCGACTCTGCTTACGCGGTCTTAGCTACAGTTTCCCGTAGTTATCCCCCTCCACAAGGCAGATCCCCATGCATTACTCACCCGTGCGCCACTAAGGTATTGCTACCTCCGTCCGACTTGCATGTGTTAGGCACGCCGCCAGCGTTCGTTCTGAGCCAGGATCAAACTCTTAGCTCTTATTTCTTGTCTTGCGACTTTTTTCTTCTTCTTGACGTCGTCTCTTTGTAAATACCTTGCGGCTCTTACTAGGGACGCTCTCGCTTCGTGCTCCTGTTTGACTTCCTCTAAACCCCTTACGAAGCTTAAACTCTACTCAAACTCTCACACTCGGCTTTCGTCCCGCACTCTGTTTCTGCTCTCTTCTCTTGTCAAATAACTTGTTCTCCACTTTTACACTCACTTAAGCTCTTGGAGCTTTGCTTGTGCACTAGCGGCGAGAACACCTAGCTACACAACCCAGATCAACTTGTCAAATCTTTCTTGAAAAAAATTTTAAGAGCCAACTAAATTTCTGCAAGTTATTGAAATTGTACGTAAATATAAAAAGTAATTTTTATCTACCTCAGAACTTCGATGTTCACCCATCGTTAAATAGTTTGCTAGACCCCCAAAACCAATTTACCTAGACTTAAAAAGTAGTATTAAATTCAACAATTTAACTAATAATTAACAATAGTCTAAAACTAAATTATCCGTTTGTATTTTATTTTGTAGATATGGAAAACATTATTTGATAAAGCAACGACATGTGTGTGAAACAACCTAACTATTAAATAATTATGGAGCACAATATGACAACAATACTTGATGACAAGGAAATGTCAGTATTTTCAAAAAAAATAACGTTAAACGCGTTAACCTTTGATGATGTGCTGTTACTTCCAAATTATTCTGAGGTGCTTCCCCACGAAGTAGAAGTTAGATCTTACCTTACTAAAAAGATTAAATTGCAAAGCCCAATAATATCAGCCGCAATGGATACTGTCACAGAACATAAACTTGCAATAGCTATGGCAAGATTAGGTGGACTGGGTATTATTCACAAAAATTTACCCCCCGAAGTTCAAGCCGAAGAAGTAAAGTTAGTTAAGCGCTCTGAAAGCGGTGTTGTAACAAACCCAATAACAGTTACACCAGATGATACAATTTATTCCGCTAAAGCACTTATGGCCAACAAAAAAATTTCTGGCCTACCTGTAACGGAGAATGGAAAATTAGTTGGACTTGTCACTGGACGTGACATTCATTTTGAGACACAAGAAAATAAAAAAATTAAAGAAATTATGACTGAAAGATCAAAACTTATCGTCATTCACAAAAAACAAAATACCTCTTCACTTGAAAACAATCTATTTGATGAGGCAAAATTTCTTTTACAAAAACATAGAATCAAAAAACTTCCAATTGTCGATGAAAACAATCTTTTAGTTGGCTTAATTACACGCAGAGATATCGAAAATGCGGTCAAACACCCACTTGCAAGCAAAGATTCTTCTGGAAAGCTGCTGGTTGGCGCAGCGGTTGGCGTTACTTCCTTTGATATTGAGTACAGAATACCAATTCTTGTTGATGCAGGTATTGACGTTCTTGTTATTGACACTGCGCATGGGCATAGCAAGGGAGTTATTACAACTGTAAGTCAAGTTAAGCAGCAATTCGGAAATAAAGTTTCTATAATTGCAGGTAATATTGCCACAGGAAACGCTGCCAAAGCTCTTGCAGATGCCGGAGCAGACTGCGTAAAAGTAGGCATTGGTTCAGGTTCAATTTGTACCACAAGAATTGTCGCAGGAGTTGGGGTTCCACAAATCACAGCAATAGCAAGTGTTGCCGAGGCTTTAGCAAATACAGATGTAAAAATTATTGCAGATGGCGGAATAAAATATAGTGGAGATGTTATTAAAGCTCTTGCTGCGGGCGCTCATACAGTTATGTTAGGAGGTCTCCTTGCTGGAACAGATGAAGCACCGGGAGAAAGAATAAACTTTCAAGGAAAAGTTTATAAACGCTATAGAGGCATGGGCTCATTAGGAGCAATGAAACAAGGCTCCAAAGACCGCTATTTTCAAGGGACACAAAGCGATAATAATAAATTAGTTCCAGAAGGAATAGAAGGTCAAGTTCCATACAAAGGTCCGCTTTGCGATGTTATCCACCAATTAGTTGGTGGCATTAGAGCTGGTATGGGCTACACGGGAGCTGCTAATATTTTAGATCTTCATAAAAAAGCAGAATTTGTAAAAATTACTTCCGCAGGTCTAAGAGAAAGCCATGTTCATGATGTTAATATTACCGAAGAAGCACCCAATTATAGTTTAAGTAAATCTTAAAAATTATATATAATATTATATTTATTAATTTTAATTCGAGGAATTATTATGATACTCGTCGTAGACTTTGGCTCACAGTTTACACAGCTTGTTGCAAGAAGAATAAGAGAACTTCAAGTTTATTCTGAAATTGTCCCTTTTAAGCTTGCAAAAAATAGAATTATAGAACTGCAACAACAAAAAATTCTTAAAGGAATTATTTTTTCGGGAGGCCCTCATAGTGTTTATGAGCATGAAGCTCCTAAAATTGATTTTGATATTGAAAAAGCAGACGTGCCAATACTTGGCGTTTGTTATGGCCTACAATTGATTAACTATATGCTTGGAGGAAAAGTTACTCCATCAAAAAATAGAGAATATGGCTTTGAAAAAATTAAAGTCTCTCATGAAATTAATTCCAACAACCCTCTTTTTTCAATTAAAAACAATGAAGACAGTATTGTATGGATGAGTCATGGTGATGAAATTGAAACTCTTGCCCCTAATCTTGTTTGTGATTCAATTACAAGAAATAATGTGATTTCTTCTTTTCATCACAAACGTCTTCCTATATTTGGAGTGCAGTTTCACCCTGAAGTAGAACATTCAATTATTGGTAAAGAAATACTAAAATATTTTGTTACAAATATTTGCGAAAGTAATAGCAATGAATGGGATAGCGCAACACAAATTGAACGCGCCGTTAACTTAATAGCAGAAGCAGTAAACAGCGAAGGCAAAGATACTCAAGCGATATGTGCACTGAGTGGAGGAGTTGACTCTTGCGTAGCTGCAGTTTTAGCACAAAAGGCGCTTGGAAATAGGCTACAATGTTTGTTTATTAACAATGGCTTACTTCGAAAAAATGAATATGAAGAAGTTTTAGAAAGATTTAAAAAAGATTTAAATTTAAATGTACGGGGTGTTGATGCTTCAAAATTATTTTTATCGCGCTTAAAAGGAGTTAGCGATCCTGAAACAAAAAGAAAAATAATTGGCAATACATTTATTGATGTATTTGAATCTGAAACAAAAGATTTGCCTCGGGTTAAATTTCTTGTTCAAGGCACCCTCTATCCTGATGTTATTGAATCCGTTTCAATACACGGCACAAGCGTTACAATTAAAACTCACCATAATGTTGGTGGCTTACCTGAAAAAATGAAATTTAAATTAATTGAACCATTAAGAGAGCTTTTTAAAGACGAAGTAAGACGTCTTGGTGCAAAACTAGAGATTCCTCAAGATATGTTATCAAGACACCCGTTTCCTGGACCAGGCTTAGGTATTAGAGTTCTTGGTGAAGTGAGTGAAGAAAGGCTTAAAGTATTGCGAGAAGCGGATGCTATTTTTATTGCAGAGCTAAAAAAGCATGATCATTACAATACAACATGGCAAGCATTTGTAGTGCTTTTGCCAGTAAATACCGTGGGTGTTATGGGTGATGGTAGAACATACGAAAACGTAGCCGCACTTCGTTGCGTAACAGCAACCGATGGAATGACCGCTGATTGGAGCAAATTACCATACGAATTTTTAGCACACGTTTCTTCAAGAATTATAAATGAAGTTAAAGGAATTAATAGGGTGGTGTATGATATTAGCACAAAACCACCAGCAACCATTGAGTGGGAGTAGAAATTTTTAGTTTACAACACAATGGAAGTATTGAATGTGAATTATATTTTTAGCAAACCGTTTTTAAAGTGGGCTGGAGGCAAACACAAGCTTGTGCCTATTATTAGTGAAAAATTGGGAGACGGAAAAAGATTAGTAGAACCCTTCGTAGGAAGCGGTGCTGTTTTTATGGGCACTAATTTTAAGAGTTATTTACTTTGCGATACGAACAATGATTTGATTGATTTGTATAATAACTTAAAATTTCATCCTGATAAATTGATTAACGAAGTTATTAAATTGTTTAATATTGAAAATAATGCTGAAGAACGTTTTTATGAAATAAGAAATAAATTTAATGAAGTTAAAGATTCAAGTATTGAAAAATCTGCTATGTTTGTTTATTTGAACAAACATTCTTTTAATGGATTATGCAGATACAATTCAAAAGGTAAGTTCAATGTTCCATTTGGACGTTATAAAACAGTAACAGCTCCTATTAATGAAATGAAATTATTTGCAGCAAAGTCGGAATTTGCTCTATTTGAATGTTGCAATTTTATAGATACTTTTAAAAAATTAAGCCAGGGAGATATTGTTTATTGTGACCCTCCTTATGTACCCATTTCAATAACATCTAATTTTACATCATACCACGCGAATGAGTTTGGCAAAAAACAGCAGCAAGAGTTAGCTAATTGCGCAATCAATGCTAAAAATCAAGGACATACAGTTGTGATCTCTAATCACGACACAATATTTACAAGAGAAATATATGCCAATGCTAAGATAGATGCCTTAACTGTGAGACGTAGCATATCAAGCAAAGCAAAAACACGAGGTAATGCTCATGAGTTGCTGGCTACTTTTTGATATTCAGAATTTTTTGTGCGACCGCCACTAGATTGCATAATGATTTATCTCGTATAATGTCATTTAGCCTAGAGAGGGCTCAAAAAATTAGTGAGGGCACATAACCCATGGATGATAATAAAAGAAACATCATTCAAGAAACATACGAATTGTATCAAAAAGTACGCAGCTACGATATTTCAAAATTTGTTCCAGAAATTGAAAAACTAACTGCCGTTATTATTACTAAAAATGAAGAAAAAAATATCGCCCGTTGTCTAGATTCCTTAAAATTTGTTGATGAAATCATTGTTGTAGACTCAGGCAGCACTGATAAAACTAAAGAAATTGTTTACTCATACAAAGATGTTATTCTTATTGAAACCGAATGGTATGGATTTGTACAAAATAAAAGAATTGGAATTGAAAAATCTTCTAATAATTGGATTCTTTGGGTAGACGCCGATGAAGTTGTACCCGAAGAACTTGCCAACGAATGGAAAACCCGTATTCATCAAGGCACCTTTCATGAAACTGGCGCAATTGATTGTCCTAGAAAAACTTTTTTCTTAGGGCATTGGGTTAAACATAGTGGCTGGTATCCAAATAGAGTTATCCGTTTTTTTGCTCGCCATCGTTCTGATCTCAGCGATAACATTCTTCACGAAAGTGTTATACCTAGAAAAGGTTACGTTGTAGAACATTTTAAAACAGATTTACTTCATTACTCTTACAACTCTTTATATCAATATTTTGATAAAATGAATAAATATGGTTACGCTGGCGCAAAAGAACTTATTAGAAAGAAAAAATTTATCCTTTTTCCTCATTTGTTTTTTGAGCCAATTTGGACTTTTTTTAAATTTTATATTTTAAAAAGAGGATTTCTTGATGGAAGAATTGGTATAATTATCTGTATGGGTGCAGCATTTTCTAACTTTATAAAATATGCTAACTATTTTTTCTTAAAAAAATATAAATACGTCGATATTGAAGAAAAAAAAGATTAATAATGCCAATTAATAGTTGAGAAAAATCAATTAGAATTTGAATAAGTAGTTAAACAGGCAGGCAGAAAATCGTCCGAAAACATGGACGATAAGGCCTTTAGTCGATCGAACTTTTGATGCGATTTGAATACCGCTGGATTCAATTAACCAGTTAAAAAGGATTTCAATGGACTGCCGAATAGAGCTAACAGATTTAGAATAAACTTTCTCATCACTAGAAAGAGTTTTTTTATTCCGAGAGAGTTTAATTGGTGTGTGTAATTTAGAGTTTATTTGATTCAAGTTTTTTTTAGTTGATTTGTCACAGTAAGCACGATCGGCAAAGATTTGCGAATGTTTGAAGTTTAAAAGATCATTCTTAACAGCAGTTAAGTCGTGAGTTGCGGCGGGTGTGATTTTAAAATCAATAGGTGCGGCAAGTTTTTTATTTTGAAACAAAGCAGCGAGATGAAGTTTTAACCCATAGTAAAATTTATCTTTTGAAGAGCAATAGCCAATAGCAGAAATATCGTTTGCAGTATTGCACTTGTGCGCCCGAAAACCAGTTGTGAGTATAATAGGTAAAGAGTCAATAAGAATAAAAGGTTTGGATTTTGTTTTAGGGATTTTAAATTTATTATTTTTTAAAATAAAGTTTGCAAGTTCAGGAAAGAGTTTACTTAAGCTATTAAGTCTTGACAAAAATCCTTCATAAGAAGGCAAGTGAGGAAACCAGTTTGGAATAAAATTTTTAGTGAAGTTAAAAATAGCTTTTATATTTTTTTGTTTCATTAAAACTCCAAAGATGTAAATAGTGGTGACTTCTTGGTCTGTGAACGAGGGATTTGAGTTTGGACTAATTTTTAAAAAAGAGGTTGGAGAGAGTTGAGAAAAGAAATCGCAGGTAGTAAGGTATACAGTGATGAGTTGGCTCTGCCAGTCCATTGGTAGCTCCTTTGTTAATTTTGTTTGTGCAAAAATTATTTAACAAATTGGAGCTATTTCTTCAAGCCTCACAATAACTTTCTCAACTATTAACTGGCATTAATATATGATGGAAGAAAAAAAAATTCTAATTAGCAGAATTGATAATATTGGGGATGTTGTTTTAACTTTACCTATAGCGGGAGCAATAAAAGAACATTTTCCTAATTCAAAAATTTTCTTTCTTGGCAAATCTTATACTAAACCTATAATTGAAAGTTGTTCACATATTGATTGTTTTTTAGATTGGGATCAAATTTTATCTAGCAATAATTTTAAATTATTAAAAAACAATGATATTGATACCGTTATACACGTATTTCCAAATAAAAAAGTTTCACAATTATCAAAAGAAATTGCTATAAAAACAAGAATAGGCACTAATAGACGTTTTTTTCACTGGTTATATTGCAATAAATTTGTTAACTTAAGTAGAAAAAATTCTTCTTTACATGAAGCTCAACTAAATTTAAAATTATTAAAACCTATTGGTATAAAAAAAATTCCTACATTAAAAGAAATTCCAAATTATTATGGTTTAAATAAAATTAAACCATTACCAGGAAAATTTTTAAGTTTACTGGATAACAATAAATTTAAATTAATATTACACCCTAAATCTAAAGGAAGTGCTAGAGAATGGGGAATTAATAATTTTATAGCTTTAGCAAATTTGTTACCTAAAGATAAATTTCAAGTATTTTTTTCTGGAAATAAAGAAGAATCTAATATAATTAAAAACCAAATCATCCCTAATTGTTTAAATTGCATTGATGTATCAAACTTATTTAATTTAGAAGAATTTATTTCGTTTATATTTTTATGTGATGGACTTGTTGCAAATAGCACGGGTCCTCTTCATATTGCAGCGGCATTAGGTAAGCACACAATTGGCCTATATCCACCTATTGAATCAATGTCAGTAAAAAGATGGGGTCCAATTGGAAACAAAGCACAATTTATAACAGGAATTCCAAAAAATAACTCTATCTATTGTAACCAAATTTGTTCTAATCAAAACTCTTGTTTATGCATGGCGTCAATTTTACCAAATCTTTTAAAAGAAAATATACTAAAATGGTATTTAAACAATTAAGTTGATTATAATAAATTATTTTCGTAAACTTCTATATTATAAACTTTTTCAATTTGATTCATATTGAGAGTCAAATTGAAAAAGTTTACTTAATAATTTTACCATGGAGATAATAAATGGACTATAAAATTAAAGATATCTCGCTTGCAGATTTAGGTAGAAGACAAATAGAACTTGCTGAAAAAGAAATGCCAGGACTAATGAGCTTACGAGAAAGATATGGAAACTCAAAGCCACTCAAAGGAGCCAGAATAGCAGGCAGTTTGCATATGACGGTTGAAACAGCTGTATTAATAGAAACTCTGAAAGTACTTGGCGCAGAGCTACGCTGGGCAAGTTGTAATATTTTTTCAACAGTTGATGCAGCTGCTGCGGCAATTGCTGCTGCAGGAATTCCTGTTTTTGCGTGGAAAGGCGAGACAGAAGAAGAATATATATGGTGCATTGAGCAAACTCTAAAATTTGCAAATGACAAAGGACCAAACATGCTTCTTGATGATGGGGGAGATCTTACAGCGTTGGTTCATAAAAAATTCTCGCATCTTTTAAAAGACATCAAAGGAGTTTCTGAAGAAACAACTACAGGCGTTCATCATCTCCATCAAATGGCGCAAAAAGGTGAATTAAAAATACCCGCAATTAATGTTAACGACAGTGTAACTAAAAGTAAATTCGACAATCTCTATGGCTGCCGTGAGTCTCTTCCTGACGGTATTAAACGTGCGACAGATGTTATGATTGCTGGGAAAACAGTTTTGGTAGCAGGTTACGGTGATGTTGGTAAAGGCTGCGCACATTCAATGAAATACCATGGTGCAAGAGTACTTATTAGCGAAATTGATCCAATTATTGCACTTCAAGCTGCAATGGAGGGATACCAAGTTGTTAAAGTAGAAGATGTTATTAAAGATGTGCATATTTTTGTAACAGCTACAGGTTGCTGCGATATCATTTCAGCTGAACATATGTCAAAAATGAGAGATCAAGCAATTGTATGTAACATAGGGCACTTTGATGTGGAAATTGATGTGGCTGGCTTAAAAAACACTAAAGGAATAAAACAAATTAACGTAAAACCTCAAGTAGATAAATACCGTTTCCCAGATGGACATGAAATTATTTTGCTTGCCGAAGGTAGACTTGTAAATTTAGGGTGCGCTACAGGGCATCCAGCATTTGTTATGAGTACGAGCTTTACAAATCAAGTGTTAGCACAAATTGAATTGTGGCAAAATCAAAATAAGTATCCAATTGGAGTTTACACACTTCCGAAAAAGCTAGACGAAGAAGTAGCTCGATTACATCTTGAAAAGCTCGGAGTTAATTTAACAAAACTAACCAATAAACAAGCAGAATACTTAAATATAAGCATTGAAGGTCCTTATAAACCAGATACTTATAGATACTAATTATTTTTTTGAAACAAAAATAATTGCCGTAATGATAAAAAATACAGAAATACATTCATGAAGCTGGATTGTTTCATTAAAAATTATATACCCCCAAAATAATCCAGCAAGTGCAACTATACAACCAACTAAACTATAAAACACAGGACCAGCAACTCTTAATAATTCAAAAAATAAAATATAACCAATGCTTGAAAGCACAATTTCTATTAAAATAAACAAATCTGGAGTATTAAGTGGAAAATAAATAGGATGAAATGATCTGTTTAAGAACACTACAGGAGAAATTAAACATGATGCTGCAATAAGCATCCCTGCAGATAAAGCTAAAGACGTTGATTCCTTAGGACGCAATTTAACCATAAATACAGTACAAGATGCCAATAGAATAGGAGTTAAAAAAGCAAATATCATCCAATAAAATTGAGTATAATTTGATAATTTAGGAAAAAACAAAATAAACAATCCAATAAAACCAAAAACTATTCCATTAAATCTAAACCAAGTAAATTGTTCTATTTTAAAAAAAATTGCTAAAAAATACGTTATAATTGGAGAGGTATTAACAATCAATCCTAAAATTCCAGATGGAACATTAACAGCTGAAAAATACATAGTTAAATTTGGCAACGCTATACCCAAAAGCCCACAAATAAAATAAAAGAATAAATGCTGCTTATTAAATTTGGGTAAAGAACGACTTTGAATAACTGAAACTAATAAAACCAAAATTGCAGGACCTAAGGATTGCCAAAAAGCATACCCCAAAGGAGTTACACCACTTCCCATTGCAAATTTTGCAATGGAAAAACTAGTTCCCCAAGTAAATCCTAACAAAAAAAGTAAAAAAAATGGGTAAAAATTATTAGATCTTAAAGCAATTAACATTTTATTCCTTTAATGAATTATAAAAAATTTTCTCAGCATAAAACCCTGAACTGAAATTTTAGGAACAACTAAAGCGACTTTAACGCCACACATTATTGCTTCTTTTAAAAGATTAGAGTAAAGAGGATTGATTTCGTGTGCAGTACGAAAATTATTTTTTAATACAATTTCATCAACATCATTACCTCTCATCATTACAAAAAAAAGCCAAGCATCATCACCATTTTTTTTAGCATTCATTAAATCTTTGATATGCTTTTGACCACGTTCAGTCACTGCATCAGGAAAAGCCCAGCAATTATTTATTTTTAAACTAACACTTTTAACTTCAATCCAACATTTTTTATCATGTTTTTTTGATAACAGACAAAAATCAAATCGAGTCTCTTTAGTAAACACAGCTTCTCTCTTAAAAGTTTCCCATAATTGAAATTCTTCGTAAGGAAACAAACACTCTTGAAAAACACGTTGTTTATTTTTATTAATTGTCATCGACAATAACTGTTCAATAAACTGATTAGCTCTCGAAGTATTTAAACATGCCAAACCATCTTCTAACTGCAAAAGCTCAAGAGAATATCGAAGTTTTCTTTTGGGATTTAGAGAATCTAATATATAGGCAGGAGTATTTTCAATAAGACAACTCCTCATACTACCGCTATTAGCGCAATGAACAGTAAGTACCTCATCACTTTTTAATTTTACATCAACAAAAAATCTTTTATATCTTTTTAAAAATTTACTTTTTATTAATTCATTTTGATACTTAAGTATAAACATTTTAATTCATTTCAGAAGAGTCTGGATTATTATAATTTCTACTAGCATACATTTGTTTTATTTTATTAATAGGAACAAAATAACTTGAGTTGCAATAATGACATTTCATTTCAATATCTTCTGATTTATTAATAATATCCGTTAACTCTTCAAAAGAAAGTGTAATTAAGACTCCCTCTACCCTTTCTTGAGAACAACTACAAACAAACTTTGGATTAATACTTTTTATTGGTTTTAATTCTCCAGGAATTAGTTTTTTTGCTAGCACATCTGCATCGCTATTTTCAAGAAACAAATCTTTCATTGATGATAAATGATTTATGTGATTTTTTAATTCATCAGAAATATCTTGTGGTATGCCAGGCAATTCCTGATAAATGACTCCAAACGCATTAATTTTTCCATCATCGGGATTTATCCAACTGCTAATTTTTAAACAAGTATTCATTTGATAACTGGACATTAAATGCTCATTTAAAGCAGTTTCTATTGAAGTAATTTTAGATACAGTCAGCCCCTGAGATAATGTATTTTTGTTTCTTTGTGAGCGCATAGAACGCACCTGAAGCTCAGGAAAATTATTATTTCCTGAGTCAAGACTTTTAACAACATCAGAGGTTTCATTACATTCAATATATCCGCGTGTTTCTGCTTGAAAAGAGGTCTCTGTACCAATTGTAAAATCACTTCCACAATGAATTCGTAAATTTATACGCTCTTCATAATCTAGAATAGATGAGAGCAAAACACTTCCCAGTAGCGCATCAGATAGTAACAGTGCTCTTTGGGGATTTAAATTATGAAGATTTCTTGCTTCTTCTGCTAGATTACTTAAATGCAGCATACGGTAACAATAAAAAACTTTTGTATCCACCCCAAAAAATAAATAATCTTGAAACATTAAAAACCTCCAAATGAACGCAGTGACCTCAAAAAGCCTTAAAAAAAGCTTTTAATGTGTGCTTAATATAACAAAGTTTAAGAAATTTCGAGAAATAATTGAAAAAGTAAGATTTTTAACTAATATAGCCTAATAAAGCAAGTTTATCGTTCAAAACCGATTAACACGCTAATATAAAAAAGGAAAAACATGAAAATTCTTGTCTCAGGTGGTGCTGGGTACATTGGTAGTACAATTTGCTCTGCCCTTGAAGACTCAGGGTATAAGCCAATAATCATTGATTCCCTGGTTACTGGAAAAGTGGAGTTTGTTAAAAATCGTATCTTTTACCATGGTGATATTGCTGATTATAAGATTTTAGAAAAAATTTTTTTTGAACATCCAGATATTGAATATGCAATTCATTGCGCTGCATTAATAGTTGTTCCAGACAGCATTGTAAAGCCTTATGAATATTATAGAGAAAATGTTTCAAAATCCAATGAATTTTTTAAACAATTATTAAATTTTGGATGTAAAAAATTAGTTTTTAGTAGCTCGGCTTCTATTTATGATACACCTCCAAATTTTGTTGTTACCGAACAATCATTTATAAAACCTTGTAGTCCCTATGCAAAAAGTAAATTTATGATGGAATTAATTTTACAAGATTTTTGTTCGGCATATTCTGGAATGAAAGCTGTTTCTTTAAGATATTTTAACCCTATTGGTGCGGATCCCAAAATGAGATCAGGAAGCCATCATTCAAATCCTTCTCATGTTTTAGCAAAACTAATAAGTACTGCCCAAGGTAACGAAGCTGAGTTCAATATTACTGGAGTCAATTGGCCCACAAGAGACGGTAGCGGTATTAGAGATTATATTCATGTTTGGGACTTAGCAGAAGCACATGTTAAGGCTATTGAAAATTTTGATACTATATTTGTAAAACAAAATAATCCATACTGCGTAATTAATCTTGGAACAGGCAAAGGTGTGACGGTAAAAGAGTTACTCTCTGCATTTGAAAATATATATGGCAAAACAATACCGAAAAAAGAAACAGATCCAAGACCAGGAGATATTGCGGGCTCTTATGCAAATGCAGATTTAGCTCATAAATTGCTAAATTGGAAAGCCAAATTAGAAATTGAAAGAGGAATCTATGATGCATTAAAATGGAATAAAGAGAAAAATAATATTTTTAAACCAAATTAGTTTTTTATAATTTATTTTAAATTTTGATTAAAACTCTCATAAATAGAAATACCATCGATATTCCAATTTCCTTTTTTCATAGCCTTAACAAGCTCCGAACTTTGAGCTCTTCCAGCTAAAAAGTGCAAATTTCTTAAAAAAATTAATGCATCAAATACACTAGATTCTAAGATTAAATTTTTTAACTTTCCATTTAAATTAAATTCAAATACATCTTTAAAACTACCATTATTTGATATTTTTTTTAAAAGATTTATATCATTTTTATCTATATAAATTACAGGAAAAGAAAAAAAATTAGATAATGAAATTAAATCATTATTATTTTTAAAATCTCCAGAAACAATGATAGCATGAACTTTTTTATCAAATATTAGCGAACTTCCAACTAATGATAAACTTCCTTCATCTTGTTTTGCTTCTTCAATGTAAAAAGAATAACTGACATCTTGAGATGCTGAAGAGTTTACAAATGCAGAGATTGATCGCAAAATATTTTGATTATAAATTTGTCTATCTTTTTTATTTGCCAAAATAATACCTATTCTCATTTCTAAAGGGTTGTCATTTATTAAATGTATCAAACGACCTCTTAAACTTGAATTTTTAATATACATCCCAGAATCGAAAATTATACTATCTTCATTTTTTATTAGATTTTTTTCTAATATATCTAATGCGGATTGATAATCTCCATTTTTTATTTTTAATAAAAAAACATTTTCAATATAATTATTATCAAATTCAGAATCAATATTTTTTTCGTGATTTAAAACTATCAATCGAGTTTCAAGATCATGAAGAGAAACTTTTTGTGACAAAAATTTATCAATTTCAACATATTCAAAATTATGATTCTTCATTACTTTTAATAAAGAAACTATTGAAGTTCTTTCAAAATCAGAGTTCATCATGAAACGAGCAGCAACTGCTGAAAGTGCATAAAACCTAGCTAAATATATTGGCTGTAAATTTGGCAAACCAACTATTTTTGAAAGTTCTATAGCTTTTAAATAATTTTTTTGCATTACATAAACTTGTATTAACGCATAAGTACAAATTGAATTTAAAGATAAAGGTAACGCATTAGATTTAAGAGATTCTTCTAAAAAGGTCTGTGATTGAGAAATTTTTTGATGATTATTATTTAAAATTGCGAGTCTGCATTTTGCAATTGATTTTTCCTTAGCTGAAGAGTATTCATTTTCTAAAATGTTTTTATAAACTTCTAGTGCATTTGTATATTGCTTATCATAAAAAAAACTCTCAGCCTTATCAATTAATAAAGACTGAGAGTAACTATGAAAAACAAAAATAAAATTAAAAAAAATTACTATTGCCCAACTAGTCAGGTGATGCCACGCGAACCATCGCTGTCCTAAGTATTCTCTCACCAATTTTATAACCCGCCATAAACTCATCAACAACCGTTTCCTGAGTGACCGATGCATCAACAACCTTTGCAATTGCGTTATGAAAGGCAGGATTAAATGGGCTATCTTTTCCAGGCAATTTTTCGATTCCATGTTTTTTTACAACATCTTGAAAAATTTTAGAAACCAGACCCACTCCTTCCACTATACCAGCAACTTTTTTACCTTCTTCAGTTTCAAAGTTTATTTGTGATTGTTCAATGGCAGACATTGCCTTATCAAAGGCGTCAATGACAGGAAGAAGATCTTTAGCAAACTCTTGGATTGCATAAATGCGAGTATCAAACTTTTCTTTTTCTAGTCTTTTTCTAGTGTTATCAAAATCAGCCGCAATACGAAGCATTCTATCATGAGTTTCAGCTAGTTTTGTTTGAGTCGTTGCAATTTCTGCTTCTAAAGCCGCAATCTTTGATTCGTTTTCGGTTTTTTGTGAAACACTAGAGCCTTGAGCTTCAGAAACATCTGAACCGAGCTCTTCCTCGTTAAAACTATCTTTTTTTTCAGATTTAGCTTCTTTAGAAACCTCTTCCGCCGAAAAACTCGCTTTTTGCCTTAGAAACATAGTAAATATCCTTTTGCTTGAGTTATATCAAATCATAACCACGAAGAATGTAAACATTCATAAGCAGTGGTCAATAAAAAAATTTTTGGTAATGTGCAATTTGCTACTTGAAAAGTCTTTTCCTCTCAATAAGAATGACGTGCGTTTAAGCTAAAGTTCAGGAAAGGCGCCAATATTATGCTTGACCCAAAATTTGTTCGAGACAATTTAGAAACCATCACTATTGCAGCTAAAAACAAACGTTTTGATTTTGATCCGCACTTATTTTCTAAGCTCTATGAAAAAAGAGCCCAATGTATAAAAGAAACAGAAGAGCTTAGAAATAAAAGAAACGAAGGATCTGATGCAGTAAAAAAAGCAAAAACTAAAGAAGAAAGAGATGCTCTTGTTAAACAGATGCGAGAGATGACTCCATTGATCGAGCAAGCAGAAAAACAGCTAAAAGAGATTGAAAAGGATTTTGACAGCTTAATGCTCACAATTCCTAGCATTCCTTCAGAAGACACACCAATTGGGGCGTCAGATGCCGACAACGTAGAAATAAAAAAGGTTGGCGAACCTCCTCATTTCAATTTTACGCCATTAGACCACATTGAATTGAGTAAAAAACTAGGTCTTATAGATTTTGAAAAAGGGGCAAATATTGCAGGAAGTAGAAGTTACTTTCTCATTGGGGCTGGAGCAGAGTTAGAAAGAGCTGTGCATTCTCTCGCGCTCGATCTTTTAAAATCAAGAGGCTACAAGCAAATGAGCGTTCCTGTTCTTGTTAGAACTTCAGCAATGGAAGGTACAGGATATCTCCCAGGCGGTGCAGATCAGGCTTACTATATTGAAAAAGATGATATGTGGCTTGTAGGTACCTCGGAGGTTCCATTGGCGAGCTACCATCAAAATGACATTTTAGACAAAAACCAACTGCCAATTAAGCTTTGCGCCTGGTCTTCGTGTTTTCGTAGAGAGGCAGGAGCGGCTGGAAAAGATACAAAAGGACTTTACCGAGTTCATCAATTTCAAAAAATAGAACAAGTTGTCATTTGCGAACCAAACATTGAAAAAAGTGATCTATTACATGCAGAACTTTTGAAAAATGCAGAAGATTTGCTTCAATTGCTTGAGCTTCCATATAGAGTTGTAAAAGTTTGCACAGGAGATCTTGGTCAAGGACAAGTCAAAAAACATGACATTGAAACTTGGATGCCAGGTAGAAATAATTATGGCGAGACTCATAGTTGCTCTAGTTTTTATGACTATCAAGCAAGACGTTTAAAAATAAGATCTCGTGATGATAAAGGTAAAACTCAATTTTGTTTTACGTTAAATAATACAGCAATTGCAACGCCAAGAGTTTTAATACCACTATTAGAAAACCATCAAACACATGATGGATTTATTAAAATACCAAAGGCACTGCAAAAATATATGAATGGACAAGAGTTTATCAAAATGGATCAATAATAATTTTAAGTAAATCATTATTATTGACATTTTTTTGACTCTATTAATAAAAATTTGAATAACCCTTTTAAAATAAATACGATAACAGGAAAGCAGCCAGTTTAATTTTTAAAAGGAGTTATCGCTTTGAAGACTCAAATTTTATCTTACATAAAAATTATTTTTTTGGCATTAATTATATGTAATAAAAGCACATCTTATGCTGGCAATAAGGATATCGTTGTCGTTGAAAGCTACAGCAAAGAATATAAATGGGATGTTGATTACGACAAAGAAATAAAAAATCGCCTTGGTAATCAATATCAACTTCATTTTTTTGAAATGAATACAAAAAAAGTCCCAAAAAGCGAACATGAAAAGCGCGGTCAAGAAGCATTAAAATTTATTAATAAGATTAGTCCTATTCTTGTTATACTTGGAGATGATGCTGCTTTAAAATTTGTAGGTCCTACTCTTGAAAAGAATAAAATTAAAACTGTTTATTTAGGAGTTAATAATAATCCTAGAGCATATTTTGATACTGAACCAAAATACGTCACAGGAGTCCTTGAAAGACCTTTAATAAGAAGATCTTCAATATTTATTAAGGATATTATTCCTAAAGCTAAAAAGGTATTAATTCTATTTGATAATGATAGAACCTCTGAAATTGTTCATGAAGATTTTTTTTCTAAAAAACCCTCTGTTGATTTTTCTGGAATTATTTATGATATATTTTTAGTCTCTAAGTTTGCAAATTGGCAAAAACTCGTTTTAGATGCTAATAAAAATTATGATGCAATCATTTTAGGTCTTTATGCGACCCTCACAGATGCTAATAACTCGAATGTAGATTCTGAAAAAGTTTTACAATGGACTTCTGAAAATTCGAAACTACCCCTATTTGCTTTTTGGGATTTTACTGTTGCCAAGCAAAAAGCAATGGGCGGTCTTGTTATTACAGGAGCCAGCCAAGGCAAAGCTGCTGCAGAATTAGCAATCAAACTTTTAAATAATCCTAATACACTTCCAAGTTCAATATTTCCAATTTATTTGCAAGAAGGTAAATTTATTTTCAGCAAATATGAACTCAACAAAAGAAAATTAGCTTTGCCAAAAGAAATTTTAAACGAAACAATATTTGTTGAATAATTTAATTAAAAAAGTTAAACTTATTGTGCAAAAAATTTTTTTTAATAATCTCTATATCTGACGAAAAATATCTATCTTTTTCATAAAATGGCACAAAGCTTCTTATTTCTGTATAAATATTTTTAAGTTTTTCAGGAAATTTTTTATTTTTATTTAAATCATATGCTTGACAAGCAGCTAATAATTCAATTGCTATCACATAACCTGAATTGTCTGCTAATTCATTTAATCTATATGCAGCATGAGTAGCCATGCTTACATGATCTTCTTGATTTGCAGAGGTTGGAATACTATCTACTGAACAAGGAAAAGATCTCGATTTATTTTCACTCACCAAGGATGCAGCGGTAACGTGCGCAATCATAAAACCTGAATTTAAACCGCTATTATACACAAGAAAATCAGGCAGTCCAGTAAAGTTTGAATCTAGCATTAATGCAATCCTTCTTTCAGAAATAGATGATATTTCTGTACAAACGAATGCTAAAATATCAGACGCAAATGCAACAGGCTCTGCATGAAAATTACCGCCAGAAATAAATTCGTCTGTTTCAAATAAGGAAATTGGATTATTTGTCACCGCATTTGCTTCGATTCCAAGAGTGTTAGAGACAAAGTTTATATTATCAAGACATGCTCCCAAAACTTGCGGTTGACAACGCAACGAATAGGGATCTTGTACTCTCATTTCTTTTTTATTTTCAATACTCTCATTTTGATTTACTAATTCCCGCATTTTTTGTGCTACCCACATTTGGCCTTTATGCCCTCTTAATTCGTGTATTCTCGAATCAAAAGCATCAGCTCTTCCATTTAATGCTGTTAAAGTCATAGCGCCAGAAATTATTGCTGAACTAAAGACGTCTTGAATTTTAAATAATCCTACTAAAGCCAAGGCTGTAGAAACTTGAGTTCCATTTAATAATGATAAACCTTCAAGAGGTAATAGTTCAAATTTTTTAATATTACATTCTTGTAATGCTTGAAGCGCTGGTATCTTTTTACCATTATTTTGAACCATACCTTCACCAATTAGAGGGCAAACTAAATGAGCAAGTGGCGCAAGATCTCCTGATGCTCCGACTGATCCTTTTATTGGAATACAAGGAAAATATTGATTATTAATAAGTTTTAGTAAAGCTTCTAGTAACTCATAACGGACACCAGAATAACCTCTCGCTAAACTTGAAATTTTTAGAATAGAAATTAAAGTCACTGTTTTATTATCAAGAAATTCACCAACCCCAGCACTATGAGATAATATTAAGTTACGCTGTAAACTTGAGAGATCTTCTAGTTCTATTTTAGTATTCGCAAGTTTTCCAAATCCTGTATTAACGCCATAAACAGTTTTAAGATCTTTATTACAAATTAATTTATCGACTGATTTTACAGAATTACTCATAATTTCAATACTATATTTAGGCAATTTAAAAAAGTTATATTTTTCAAAAAAAATATCTCTGAGTTCATTTAATCCTATTTTTCCAGGATTAATTAAAAATTCATTTTTAATATTCATATTATACCTCAGTTTAATATTTTAATCTATAAATTTAAATTTATTATTATTTAATTTTAATAAAGCGAGTCCCCCTGCCACGCTCCATACATTTTTAAAACCTATTTTTCTTAAAATTTTTGCTGCAAATAATGATCTTTTACCTGTAGAACACAAAAATACAATTTTTTTTGTAGATATTATTTTTCCATTATAAATCAAATCAAATACTAAATTGACAAAATAGCTTAAAGGAATATTACTATAATTATTTTCAAAACACAAACAGTTAAAATACTTAGAAAGCATTGCTTCATATGAATCTCTAACATCAAAAATCAAATAATGATCATTTTTTAAGTCTTCATAACTAATTAAATATTGATCATTTTTTACAAAACTATCACTTTTTTCTTCTGCACCCCATGTAGTTATCATTGATTCATTAAAATCTTTAAAATAACAGATTATTGTTTTATTATCAAATAAATTAATTTTTCTAGGTAATTTTTTATCATTATATTTTAAAAAATTAGGCTCGAATTTATTAAAATAGTCCCCTGAGCATAAGCTATCAACAAAAGCGATAATCGGATAATTTTTTAAATTATTATCATATATAATATAGCAGTATTCTTCAAAATCTTGGTTTTTCTTTTTTATTTGTTCTATTTTCCAACCAGAAAAATTAAAAATACTTTTATGATCTAATCCATTATTATCATCATTTTTATTACTAATTTTAATGCTTTTTAAAAAATATTCTTTTGCTAACTCGCTTTCTGATTTTGAATTCACATTTAAAATATCAATAATATTAATATTTTGACAATGAACATAATTTAAAATTTTTTGAGCCAATTCAGAAATTGGGTTAATAATAATACATGAATTAGAAAAATTATCCGTCAACAACCAAGTATAAGAGTTTTCATACTTAAAATTAATAATTTCAAATAATTTTTCACGCTTAAAAAAATTTTGAATTAAATAGTTATAAATATTTTTAGTTGAAATTAAGTTTGTTTTTTTTAGCACTGAACCAATTTTAATAATTTTTTTTGCTCCAGTTAAAATTTCATCTTTTGTAGTTGTAAAACTAAAAGATAACCTAATCGCATTCGCCTTTTGCCATTCTGGTAGCTTCATTGCGCTCAAAACATGACTAAATTTTTTAGAGCTTGAATTACAGGCAGAACCTCCACTCACGCTTATACCTGCAGCGTCCATGATACTCATCATTTCGCTTGATGTAATTCCGAATACAGAAAAATTCAGTGTAGTTGCAACTGATGCATTGAGATCGGTGTTGATTATAACCATTGAAAATGATTTGTGAATAGCTTCAATTAAAATATTTCTAAACTCATTGAGTTCTGATTTTGAATTTATTGTTTCGCAAAAAATTCCATTCTTTTTTTGATTGAGTAAATTTACAACAGTTCCTATTGCAGCAATACCTGGTAAATTCTCTGTACCAGCACGAATTCCTCTTTCTTGTCCTCCACCTAAAATAAATGGAGATAAAGGTGCATCATTTTTTACATATAATACGCCAACTCCTTTTGGGGCATGAATTTTATGACCACTAAAACATGCGTAATCAATTAAAGGATTTTTTACGTTAACATTTAATTTTCCTAATGCCTGCACATAGTCCACTAACCAATAAACATAATTTTTTTGTGATCTTATAATTTTTTCAATTTGTTTTAAATTTGTAATTAATCCTGTTTCATTATTGACTGCCATAGTACACAGAAAAAAAGCTTCTCCTGCATGCTCCTCAATTTCATGAATATTTAGATGACCAAATTTATCAACACCTATAATAATAATCTCTAAGTCAAGTTCTAGCACTTCAATCCAATAGTCAACTGCATGAAAAACAGCTTTATGTTCGGTAGCTGAGATTAATATTTTTTTATTAATAATATTTTTATTTTGTCTTTTTAAACTTATATATTGTCTTAATACAGATATCACAGAAATTTGTATTCCCTCTGTTGCACCACTTGTAAAATAAATTTCTGAGTTACTTGAATTTATAAATAAACTAAATTTTTCTCTTGATTTTTCTATAATAAGTTTAGCTTCAATTCCATCAATATGAATGCTACTAGGATTCCCAAATGAATTTTTCATAGTATAAATTGCAGCATCTAGTGCTTCTTTTAATACCGGAGTTGTTGCATTACAGTCAAAATAAACTCTTTTATTTTTATAAAAAATTTTACTCATACCAAACCCTTATTTTATATCAAATTTATATTTTTAATTATTATAAATTTAGCCAAAAATAATATTTTTAAATTAAGTTATTTTAATTATACAACAAAAAGAAATAAAGAGGAATTTTTGAATCATATAAATAAAAAAGTGCATTGCAATATTAAAATTATACAATGCACTTTTTTAGTGGAATTCAAGAACAATTACCATGTTTGGCTAAAAATTACATCATTCCAGGATATCCGCCGCCCATTGAAGGAGCCGCTTTTTCTTCTTTTGGACGCTCAGCAATCATGCACTCAGTAGTTAGTAATAATGATGCAACAGATGCAGCATTTTGCAATGCAGAACGAGTTACTTTAGTTGGATCAAGAATCCCTTCTGCAAACATATCAACAAAGCATTCTTTTTTAGCATCAAAACCTTCACTAGCCTTGTTGCTTTCTACAACTTTATTTAAAATTACAGAAGGTTCATGCCCGCCGTTTGCAACAATTTGGCGAAGGGGTTCTTCTGCTGCACGCGCAATAATATCTATTCCAAAGCGTTCTTCAGAAGAGACTTTTTCACGGAGAGTGCTGAGTACTTTTTTAGAACGAATAAGAGCAACGCCACCGCCAGGAACAATGCCTTCTTCCACAGCAGCACGGGTCGCATGAAGAGCATCATCAACACGAGCTTTCTTTTCTTTCATTTCAGATTCTGTTGCAGCACCAACACGAATTACAGCAACACCACCAGATAATTTAGCAAGACGCTCTTGAAGTTTTTCACGATCGTATTCTGAAGTTGTATCTTCAATTTGCTTATTAATTTGCTTAATACGAGCTTCGATCTTTTTGCCTTCACCGTGTCCATCAATAATTGTTGTATTATCTTTGTCACAGCGAATTCTTTTCGCAAGTCCCAATTGTTCAATAGTTGCCGAGTCAAGTTTCATTCCTTGCTCTTCAGAAATAACTGTAGCACCAGTTAAAATAGCAATATCTTCAAGCATATCTCTACGGCGATCACCAAAACCAGGTGCTTTAACAGCAACAATCTTTAAATTAGCACGCAAACGATTGAGAACAAGTGCTGCAAGCGCCTCGCCTTCAACATCTTCTGCTATAATCAATAGAGGCTTTCCAGTGCGAACAACTTTTTCTAGAATTGGCACAAGATCTTTCAAAGAAGATAATTTCTTATCAAAAATAAGAACATATGCATCTTCGTAATTAACTTCCATTTTTTCAGGTTCATTCACAAAGTAATTTGAAAGATACCCGCGATCAAATTGCATCCCTTTAACAACGTCTAAAGTTGTTTTCATTCCTTTAGCTTCTTCAATTTGAATAACGCCTTGTTTACCAACTTCCTTCATTGCATCTGCAATAAAATCACCGATTTCATAGTCAGAATTTGCAGAAATTGCTGCAACATTTTTAATCTCTTCGTGACTAGAAATTGGTTTACTAATTTTTTTAAGTTCAGAAATAATTTCATTTACAGCTTTATCAATACCACGCTTTAAATCCATAGGATTGTGGCCCGCTGCAACAAGTTTAACGCCTTCGCGATAAATTGCTTGAGCAAGAACAGTGGCTGTCGTTGTGCCATCACCTGCAACATCAGAAGTTTTAGAAGCAACTTCTTTTACCATTTGAGCGCCCAAATTTTCAAATTTATCTTCAAGCTCAATTTCTTTTGCAACAGTAACACCATCTTTAGTAACTGTTGGCGCACCAAAAGACTTATCAATCGCAACATTGCGACCTTTTGGTCCCATAGTTACTTTAACAGCATCAGCAAGAGTATTTACGCCCTCTAATATTTTTTTACGAGCATCTTCGCCAAAATTAATCATTTTAACTGACATGTATTTCTCCTAAATATAATAAATTTTAACTTACTTTTTAAAATTTATATCAACCAATTACACCAAGAATTTCTTCTTCACGCAGGATAAGATGCTCTTCGCCATCAATTTTAACTTCAGTCCCGCTGTATTTACTGAATAAAATGCGATCACCAACTTTAACATCAATTGCGCGAACTTTTCCATCCGCTAACACCTTGCCGTTACCAACTGCCACAACCATTGCTTCCGCAGGTTTTTCTTTGGCATTATCTGGTATTAAGATACCCCCAGCTGTTTTAGTTTCTTCTGCAACACGTTTTACTAAAATACGATCGGAAAGTGGACGAATTTTCATATAAACCTCCTAAAGAGTGGAATTCACACACATGTAAAAAACTGAAATAGGCAAAATAAAAACGTACCTAAATCCTTATGTTGAAAGTAACCAGCATAAAGAATGTGTCAAGGAACTTTTTTTAGAGCTTTTAAACATTAAATTTTTTGTGAAAAGAAAAGAGAAACAAGGGATCTGCCAAACAAAATAAGGCAAGCTTATAATTTTATACTAGTAAAACTATACCCATTTCATTCGGTCGCATCGGCTAATCCGGCACATGCTTAGTTGCAACCCCACAAGAATTCAAGAAATTCATGACAAACAAATAATCATCATTGTTATAAGAATTCTTAAATACTACATTTTTAATCCCAGCAGTAATAATAGCTTTTGCACAATCACGACAAGGGCTAAATGTACAATAAAGTGTACTTCCCCTTAAATCTTGACGAGATGCAGCAATCGCATTGACTTCAGCGTGTACCATAAAAGGATACTTATCTGGACGCAAGTTAGGCAAACTGAGATCGTCGCTACCTGGTGGAAACCCATTATAACCTGTCGCCATAATTCTTTTATTTTCATCTGCGATCACAACTCCAACTTGAGTTTCACCATCATGACTTCTCTTTGCGACCGCTGCTGCAATCTCTAAAAAATACTGATCCCAAGTTGGTCTATTTATTGGAGCACGATTTGCATAATTCACACTAATAACCGGAAACATTTTACGCGCTTCTTTTAACTCCTTACAATTTGAACTCATAGTATAATATTTTCCTTATATTCCCCAAATACTTCTCTTAAAACATTACAAATTTCGCCTACACTTGCATAAACCTTAACTGCCTTAATTATTTGAGGCATTATATTTTCTTTAGTTTCTGCAATTTTTTTTAAATCTTCAAGAACTTCTTTAACAACCAGATTATCTCTAGTCTGCTTAATTTTTTTTACAAAATTTACTTGATTAACTTCCACAGAATTTTCAATCTTTAAAAGACCAGATAATTCTGGCTCTTCTATCTCAAACTGATTAACCCCAACAATCACTCTTTTTTTGGCTTCAATATCTTGTTGGTAAGAATATGCGGATTTTTGAATAACAGCCTGAACATATCCCACTTCAATTGCCTTAATCATTCCTCCAATAGAATCAATTTTATTTATAATCTCAAAAATTTCTTTTTCAATTCGATTGGTCGTTTCTTCTATATAATAACTTCCAGCCAAAGGATTGACTGTTTCTGCAACTCCGCTTTCATAAGCAATAATTTGCTGAGTTCGCAGAGCAACTCTAGCTGATTCTTCTGTAGGGAGTGCAAGAGCCTCATCCCTACTATTAGTATGTAAACTTTGCGTCCCCCCAAGCACAGCAGCAAGAGCTTGAATAGTTACTCTTACAATGTTGTTATCAGGCTGTTGCGCTGTTAACGTTGAACCAGCAGTCTGAGTATGAAATCGTAACATCAAACTTTTTGGATCTTTCGCGCCAAAACGGTTTTTCATTATTTTGGCCCATGCACGCCTTGCAGCTCTAAACTTACTCACTTCTTCTAACAGGTCTGTGAAACTATTAAAAAAAAATGATAATCTAGGAGCAAACTCATCAATATTTAACCCAGATTTCATTGCCGCGTCCACATAGGCAATTCCATTGGCTAACGTAAAACCTACTTCTTCAGAAGCAGTACTTCCTGCTTCACGTATATGATATCCACTAATAGAAATGGTATTCCATTGCGGAACATGTTCCTTACAAAAAGAAAAGATATCGGTTATAATTCTCATAGAATGAACAGGCGGAAAAATATAAGTCCCACGAGCGATGTACTCTTTTAAGATATCATTTTGAATTGTACCCCTTAGGCTTTTTGCAGAGATACCTCTTTTTTCGGCAGCTGCAATATAAAAAGCCAACAACACCGCCGCAGAAGCATTGATGGTCATTGATGTGGAAATTTTATCAAGAGGTATACCATCTAAAAGAACTTCCATATCTGCAAGAGTGTCTATTGCAACTCCTACTTTTCCTACCTCTCCAGCTGCTTGTGGACTATCTGAGTCGTATCCAATTTGGGTAGGCAAATCAAAAGCGACACTCAAACCAGTTTGACCCTGGTTCAATAAATATTTATATCTTTTATTACTTTCTTCTGCAGTTGCAAAACCTGCATATTGCCGCATAGTCCAAAAATGACTTCTATACATTTTTTCATGAATACCTCTTGTAAAGGGATATTCTCCAGGAAAACCAATATTTTCCGAAAATTGTATTTCATTTCTTGCATTATTAGGATAATATAATTCATCAACTATATAATTAGAAGCTGTTGTAAATTCTTTTTTACGAACGATTTCTTTTTTAATTGACGACATTTTTTACCTCATTTTTCAATACGTCCAGGAAAGTTTTTCCAGAATTCATTATTAAAAACTTTATCAATTAAATCTTCCCACTCAGGAAAAGATTTTTTGTCTTGAGGATTAGTTAAGGTTAATGAAACATTATTTCCCCAAACTAATTTCCCATTATTTGTATCCACCAATAAAACAGAAAAGTCTCCCGTAATTTGGTAAGATCCATCTTTGACATCTGCTTGAATATTATTTATAAAGGCTAACAAAGCAGAATCTGCATTAATAATTTGACTAGAAAGAAGATTTAAGTTATCAAGCCAACGTTTTTCTGGAGCTAAACAGTAACTATAAAATTCTAAAAATGATTTTCTAAGTACACACGAGGATGTAATTTTAGTTCTAATACTAGCTTCATCAGAGAAAAATCTAGCAGATACTAGTTTTATCGAATTACTAAGATCATCTATAATATTGGGTGATTTATTTCCAATAAATTTGCTAACAGCACTAAAAGAATGTCCATTAATATTAGGCTGTCCCTTGAATGACAGAATAATTTTATTTTCTATTTTAGAAGCCAATTGATGAGTATTTAAAATTGCAAGATCAATAGAAGAGTTTTTTGAAGGATCAGGTATAATAAAAACAGGTACAGCAATTATTGAAGCTGGATTTATAGCTTCATACCCAGTTTGAATTCCTGAGGGCAATGTATTTGAACTCTGGCAAGACATACTTAAAATTATAATAACAAGAAAATGTATTATTACTTTTTTGAGAAACATTTCATTTATCCTTAGAAACTTTTAATTCTCTAATTTGTTTTACAGTTCTTGAAATAATCTCATAAGAAGAAAACTCAAGCTTATTTAATACTTCGTTTATATCTGGACTAGAAGTAGCATGCAAATGATATAAGGCATTTCTAACCAAACCTTCATATTTAGCTCTTGTCGCTGCTGTTCCTCCAAACCACTTTTCGTATTGTGACATATCCATTAAAGCAATATCTTTAACATCAATTGTTAAAAAAGGCTTATGAAAATTAGAAAACTCATTTAAAATTTTAAAGTCAGAGGTTACAAAATTATATGGACAAACCTCTTGGCAGATATCACAGCCATAAATTGTATTTGAGAAAAAGGGAATATACTCTTCTGATACAAGATTTCTATGCTCAATAGTTAAGTATGATAAGCATCGATTTGCATCTAAATAGTAGGGTTTTTTAAATGCTTGGGTAGGGCATGAATCAAGGCATTTTTGACAATCACCACAATCCAAAGACAAAATTCTATTGCTTAAATCTTCTGATTTATATTTAAGCAGTTCAATAGGAGCTGTTGTTAAAAGAGTTGCAACAAAAAAAAAGCTGCCCATTCCTGGTCTAATTAACATAGTATTTTTACCAACAAATCCAATTCCAGATTCTCTTGCGTAAGCTCTATCAAAAAATGGTACAGAATCAACAACAGCACGAAAACTATACTTATCATTAAAATAATTATTTATATCATTTGAAATATTATTTAAATATTTTTTTATTACCTTATGATAATCTTTACCAAATACATAACGAGAAATTAACTTTTTAGAAATAATAGAATTTTCGTTAAAAACAAACTTTAAATTATCTGAATCTATTTTACCTTTACCTCTTACTCGATGACCAGCCGAATAAGGAAACAAAAATATAATTGCATTTTTTACATTTTTTAAAATTAAATTAGGATCTTTTCTAACTTCAATATTATTTTTTAAAAAATCCATTTCAGCATTTGCGTTGTCATTAAGCCATTTTTCAAAAGCAGGTAAGTCTTTTTTAATAATATGATTATGCTCATTTTCAAAAGAAAAGATGCTAAAAACTTCAACATTATATTTATTAATTAATTTTGTAATTTCATTATTTAATTTCATTTTATATAGCACTATCTGGATCGGCGTGAACAATGACGTCACTATCAAATTCACGAGTTAATATTTCTTCAATATTTTCTATAACCTCATGAACCTCAGAAAACAAAAGAGACACAGGTAAAGTGACATGAAAATCAAAAAAATACTTATGACCTATTTTTCTTCCTCTAAACCTATGAACGTCAATAATTCTAGGATCAATTTCTTTAATTTTTTTTAATACTTTAATTTTAATATCTTCGGATATATCATGATCCATCAGTTCATTAATACTTGTTTTTATTAATCCAAATGCTCCATATATAATATATAAAGCAAATAAAAATGCAATAATAGGATCCAAAACTGGATTTTCACTTATTAATACCAATAAAATAGCAAACCCACTAGATATATTTGTAATAAAATCTACTCTATAATGCTCAGAATCAGCAAGTAAAGCGGGGCTATTTAGCTTATCTCCATTCCGTTTTAACATTTTTGTTACAAAAATACTAACAAGTGCTGCAAATAAAAAGAATACTAATATTCTCCAATCCGTATGATTTTTTAAAATATTATGTCCAGAGTAATGATCGTATATTTGACTAAAACTTGAAGCTATTATACCAATTGCACCACCAATTATTAAACAACCTTGACCTAAAGCTGCAATGCTTTCTGCTCGTCCATGTCCATAAGGGTGATTGCTATCTGCATCTAGCCTTGAAAATTTAACAATTTTTCTGTTAACAAGACTGACTATCATATCAATTGTGCTATCCCAAGCTGATAATGCAACAATTAAAGATCCTGTAATAAAGTAAAGTGTTAATTTTCCTAATGCTAAAATAGCTGCACAAATTGCTGCCGTTAAAGCTGCTTTTTGTGCGATTTTAGAATTTAGCAAATTATCAATACGCTCATTATTCATATCAATTAAACCCTGCTTTTAAGATATATACTTTGAAAAAAAGGCACTCCTTTTTGAGTAAATATTTTTTGAAACGCAGTTTCGTAAGGGCCTCCTAAAATTAAACTTGGTTGTAATGTATTATTCAATTCTTGCTCAAACCCCAAATTTAATAATAATTTATTTGTCTCTTCAAAGTATAATTTATGATCAGTTTTAAACCATAGAAAACCATTAGTAGTGAGCTTTTTTAAAAGATTTTCAATAAATTGACTAGAAAGCAATCTATTTTTTTCGTGCTTATCTTTTGGCCAAGGGTCTGGAAAGAAAATACAAACACCATGCAACGATTGATCTGGAATAATTTCGGTAAATAACATTCTTGCATCACATATAGCAATCTTAGCGTTTGGTATATTAAAATTTTTAAGCTTTTTAGCTGCTTTTACAACTCTTTTATATGTAATATCAATTCCTAAAATATTTAAATGAGGGTTTTGCTGAGCAATCTCAAGCACATTTTTTCCCATATAACATCCAATTTCTAAAACCAATGGACGACTGCTATTTGCAAAAATTGAAGATTTTTCTTTAAGTTCTTGAGCAGTATACAAATATTCGTCTAAATTTAAAACTTCATTTAGATAAGGGTTACTATGTCTCTCAGGAGCCTTACCTCCTTTTCTAAGGTTATCTATAATTGTTCCAACTTTCTTCATTCCACAAATCTTTCCTACAAATACAAGAAATTGACAAGAGGCATTGATGTCTAGCCTAGCTTCTGCAGGTTGCCGAAAAGAGAAGACAGAATCAAGTATAAATTGGAGAAACTGCTAATACAATGATTTACAAATGTGCAAAATTCATAATAATAATTTTAAGTTTTTCATTATATATTCAATGCTTTGCATATACTGCAGCAAATTCTGTTGTGTATTTAAATATACCAAAATTATATATTAATAACTTCTCTCATAAAACTTATTCTGAAGAAAATTGCTACTCAAGAGGCGCTGATGAAGTCAAAACAATAAAAATAAATTATTCGCAACGAACAGATAATCCAAATGAATACAAAGTGGGATGGAATTATCAAATAGAAACAGAATTAGCACATTATTTAAAACCAACACTAGGTGGAGAAGTACAAATCATGAGGTGTTTACCTCCTGGTAAATGGGTTTTTCTTGGTAAAGGAAATGTAGAAAATTTAAATGGCAACAATGTAGAAGCAAGAATTTATGGAATTGATACCAAATCCATAGAATCAGATAAAACATTTAATCACCTTGTAGAAACAAAAAATTTATATTGGAGGCCAATGGTTGGTGACATCGTGTTTCCATTACAAAAAGTAATAAATAAAAAAATCGCAATTAGCCCTAAAATAGAACTCGCATCTGAAGAAATTTTTATTAGCTCTGAATTAAATCAATTTTCTTACGAAATATCAAAACAAGGTGAAGAACTTTTAAAAGAAATATTTGAAATATTTAAAAACAAAAGAGGTAGATTAATAATTGAAGGATATGTGCTAACATCAGGCAATCGAGAAGATTTAAGAATTGAAAGTTTAATGAGAGCACAAGCTGTATTAAAATTTCTAGCAAACACTTTTGAATTAGACCAAACGCAAATTATTGCTGTGGGATACGGTAATGATTGGTTTAAGCCAGGAATGCAACGTTTAAAAACTTGGCCCAAAAAGAACATAATAAGCGGTATAACAATTAAAATGCTTTATGAGTAATTTATCTCATTTTTTTTATTACATCATTGCTGCTAATAAAACCGACTTGAGGAATTCCAATTGCTTGCTGAACGGATAACTCCTTAATGCCACCATAATTATCTGCTTTCTTTTGTATTTCAAGATTAAAATCTTTAATTACATATAACTGACACTTAGAAAGAAAAAAAATACTATCATGAAATGATACAATTTTATTTTCTAAATTTTTACATAATACTTTTTTAGGAGGAAGATTTTTTTTAATTTCAGATTCAGAGACTACAAAAATACTTTCATCATTCTTTTTCTCAACAATAATTGGCTTACCATTTGGAAAAATTGATAGTGCTCTTGGGTTTAAAGAAAAAATGGGGTTACTTTTTTTTGAAAAATAAAATAAATCCTTTTCATTATTAAAAATTCTTTTTTTGCAATTTTGGATATAATAATAATTAAAATTATTTGAGGTTACAATATTGTTATTATATTTTTCACAAAGACTTGCTAAATCAAATTCAGAATCGTCATTAAAATCTTTATCATAATCAAAATAAGTATAATCTTTGGATAACTGCATTTTAGCATACAAATCAGGAGGCAAATTAATAACCTCTTTTTTATGAATTTGGACTAACTTATTTGAAACTTCTGGATCTGTAATTTTCATTAGTTTACAGTTTTTAACAAAAAAAATTGCATCAATATATGAAACAATTTTTTTATTTAATATTTTACAAGCTTGATCAGGTGTTTTGATATTAAGTAACATTTTTTCAACTTTGCTTAATTTATGACTAACTTCTCCATCTATTGCAGACGCATAATCAAAAATAATCATAGATAAAAACATTAAAATAATCTTAATATAATAATTAAAATAACTACAAAAAATACTTCTCATTTTACACTCAAATCTGTTTAATAATGAAAACAATAGTTTTTAAAAAATTGCTAAACCTTAATATTTAAGAAATACTTAAACTTAAACAATTAATTGCAATATTTTAACTCTTAACATAATATTTGCCATGATGCCCTAAGGAGGCAATATGGAAAGCTCAAATATCATTTCTCTTCAAAACATAAAAGTTGAATTTGTAAAAAATCAACCCGTCCTTCAAAACTTTAATTTAAACCTTAATAAGGGAGAAACGTTAGCGATTCTCGGACCTGGAGGTTCGGGAAAAACAACTATAATTAAAGTTATATTAGGAATTGTAAAACCGCAATTAGGAAATGTGTCTATTTTTAGAAAAAATATTAATTTTTTAAATTATAATGAAAAAACAACGCTCTTTAAAAAAATAGGTACAGCATTTCAGCAAGGAGCATTGTTTGATTTCATGACAGTAAGAGAAAATATACTTTTTGCTTTAGAAAATATGACAAATTTTAATAAAAAGGAACAAGAAGAACGAGTTATAGCATATTTAGATCAAGTTTCTCTTCTTAAATCTGCAAATAAATCTCCTGGAGAATTATCAGGAGGAATGAAAAGAAGAGTTGGGGTCATTCGTGCTTTAGTGACAGACCCTGAACTTGTTTTACTCGACGAACCCACTGCAGGACTCGATCCAGTTACAACAACTGTTATAATTGATATGATTCATTCAATTGCAAAAAATACAGGTACTACAATAATAAGTGTCACTTCTAATTTAGATTTTGCATTTCGTTTCTCTAGCAAAGTTGCTATACTAAAGGATGGTCAAATTATTGGTCAAGGAACAAAAGATGAGCTTCTTGGCTTAGATAATGAATGGATTTCAAAATTCTTGACAATTAGAAAAAATAATTTTTAACTTTAAGTTGTATTTTAATTTACTTACTTACTATGACAGAAAAAATATGAAAAAAAATAATGAATATATTTTATGCACAGGAATTAAAACTCATAATTTAAAAAACATTGATGTTAAAATTCCTTTAAAAAAATGGATTAGTATTACTGGTGTATCTGGAAGTGGTAAAAGCAGTTTTGCATTTGATACACTGTACTCAGAATCTCAGCGAAGGTTTATTGAAACTCTTGGCACTTATGAGCGCCAATTTTTGCAAGGCTTACCTCAGGGGGAGTTTGATAAAATTGATAATTTACCTGCAGCAATTGCACTAAAGCAAACTAATAGAACAGGAGACCCTAGAAGTGTAATTGCAACATCTGCCGATTTGGCTGAACCTCTAAAAACATTATTTATTTCACTAATGGAACCATCATGCGCAAATTGCGGAAGCCCAGTTATCAGCAATCACTCGTCAGAATTATACAATTTTTTATGTAACCACAAAAAACAAAAACAAAATAAAACTTTTATAGTATCTGTACCGTATAAAATCGTTGATAATAATAAAGTTGAAAATCTAACTATTGAGGGCTATACAAGATTACTAATTGAAGATGAAATTCACTCAATTGAAGAACTTTACAATAATAAAAATAAATTTAAATTTCCTTTAGAATGCGAAATTATTCTTGATAGAATTAACTCTTTAACAGATGACGACGAAATTTTAAATAGAGTTGAAACAATATGGTCTCAAGTTAAATTTTCTCCTAAGTTTACATTTATCAAAATATGCGAACTTGTTAATTCTAAAAAAATATTAAATGATGAAATAACTTTATATGTTCAACCTTTTTGCAAGAAATGCAATCAAAATACAAGCATTATTCAATCAAATGATTTAGATTGGCAATCTGCACTTGGAGCATGTAAAAAATGCAATGGACTCGGTAATATCCCTATTCTTGACGAAGCAAAAATAATACCAAATCCAAATCTATCATTAAAAAATTGTGCAATTAAACCTTGGAGCTCTGATACTTTTTCATGGATAAATACAGAACTTTTAAATCAATGCAAGAAAAGAAATATTAATATTAATACCTCTTATTCTTTATTGAGCGATGAAAATAAAAATTTAATTTGGAATGGTGAGAATAGTTTAAAAAAACAAAAAAATGAGTTTATTTCCATAAATTCATTTTTTGAAACATTAGAACAGGAAAGATATAAAAGCACCTCAAGGATTTTGCTTGCAAAATATAGAAAATACATCACCTGCCCAGAATGCCATGGAGCTCGCTTAGGAAAGTCTGGTAGAAATGCTATATGTAATAACAAAACTTATCATGAAATATTTCAACTAGAAATAAAAGATACTCTTACTTGGCTGCAAAGTCTTGAAGTCGAAAAAAAATTTCACAAAAGACTCAACTCTATCTCAGAAATTTATAAAGAAACTTTTAATAAATTAAATCTTTTAAATAAACTAGGTTTAGGTTCTGCCCAACTATTTAGACGTTGTAAAACCCTCTCAGGCGGTGAATATCAACGAGTGCTACTAACAAGAGTTATTGGAAATGGACTTACAGATGCTCTTTATATACTTGATGAACCAAGTGTTGGCCTAGGCAAAACTGAAATTCCAGCCTTAGTTTCTTGCATTAAAGAGCTAAGAGATTTAGGTAACACAGTTATTATTGTTGATCACGATAAAGATCTCGTAATCGAATCAGACATTATTATTGAATTTGGTCCAGAAGGCGGTGAAAATGGTGGGAAGATTATTCCATTAGTTCACAACATACCTCAATCATTTATTACAAAATTTAGCTCTTCCAAAGATAAAAAATTTAAAAAAGATGATATTGAAAAAAGTCGTTTTTTTGCAAAAGAAAAATCACTATTTATTAAAAATTTTTCTGCATTATATTTTAATAAAGTAGATATAGAAATTGCAACAGAAAAGTTAAATGTTATAACAGGGTCAAGTGGCTCAGGAAAATCTACTTTAATTAGATATGGCATTGAAGCTGCAATTGAAAAATACAAAGAATATAATACTCATAATAATGAAAATTTTGATATCGATTCAAAAATAGGTTTATGGGATAATTTTGAGTTTCCTAAAGATTTTTTTCAATTTACAGAATTAATTAGCGTTGAACAAAAAGCGTTACATCGAACTTCAACAAGTGTTCCTGCTACAGTATTAGGAATAATGGATGCACTTAGAAAATATTTTGCATTAAGTAACGAATCAAAAAAATTAGGTTTTAGCTCCTCAGATTTTTCGTTTAATGGAGCAGGAGGTTGCAATACTTGTAATGGAAAAGGCGTCATTCAGGAAGATTTATTTTTTCTTGGAGAAGTTGAAAAAATATGTCCCGACTGTAATGGGAAGCGGTATAGAAATGATGTTCTTAAGGTAAAATGGCTCGGTAGAAATATTTATACTTGGCTAACTACAAGTTTACATGAATGTTTAGAATTGCTTTTAAAATATCCTGAATTTCAAAAACCACTTAATTTGGCATGTGAACTTGGACTAGGGCATATTCCTCTTGGATTTACCACAACTTCTATGTCTGGGGGAGAAGCACAAAGACTAAGAATAGCAGCCGCCTTAGCCAAATCTAGTAAAAAGCTATTTTGTATTCTTGACGAACCAACTCGTGGTCTATCAGAAAAAGACATTGAAAGACTAATTAGCTCATTATTGCTACGATGCAAAGATGGTCATACATTTGTCATTGCTGAGCATCATGAAATGTTTCAAGCATTTTCAGACCATTTAATAAGATTAGGACCAGGAAGCGGATCAAATGGAAGTAAAATAGTTTCAAGGGCATTTACTGTTAGTAATTTGTAAGGCATAGATAACATAGGTTATTTAACCTAAAAGAAAATTATTTAGGGATAAAAATATAATGTTTAAATCGATATTAGGTAGTACAACAAAGCAAATTAAAGTTGTAAAACGAGAAAGTGGCGAGAAATTTATTGAAAAAGTATACGGCGAAGACGCAATGAAAATTTTTTATGGCAATGCAACAGCAACAGCATTTACTGAAAAATTTTTAACAAACAAATGGATTAGCAATATTTATGGTGCCTATAATGATTCAGGAGCAAGTAAACACAAAATTGAAGAATTTGTTAATTTAATGGGTATTAACGTATCAGAATGTGAAAAAGATATATCTGAATACAATTCTTTTAATGATTTTTTTGCAAGAAAGTTACAACCAAGATCGAGACCCATTAATAGATCACAAAACTCAATTATATCTCCTGGAGACGGTCGTCTATTAGTTTATCCAAAAATCAACGAAACAACTATCTCTAATATTAAATGGGCACCAATTAAGTTAATTGATTTATTTAATGGAAATGAAAGTTTAACTGAGCGATTTAAAAATGGTTCTTGTGGAATATTAAGACTTTGTCCGTCTGATTATCATAGATTTCATTTTCCAATTTCAGGTAAAGCAGGCATTACAAAAACCATTCCAGGATTACTGCATTCTGTAAATCCCTATGCGCTAGAACAAAAAATACCTGTATACTGCTTAAATAAAAGAACGATCTGTGAGTTAGATTCTGACATGTTTGGGAAAGTATTAATAATCGAAGTTGGGGCTTTATTTGTTGGAACTATTGTACAAACCTATAGGCCAAATATGCAAGTTGAAAAGGGTGACGAAAAAGGATTTTTTAAATTTGGTGGTAGTACATGTATTTTCTTTTTTGAAAATGGGGTGATGTCTTTTGATGATGATATAATTAAATGCTCTCAAGAAGGTTTTGAATCTTTGGTACAAATGGGAGAACAAATAGGATCATTAAATGAAGGGAAAAACAATAACTAATAAAGATAAAGTGGCAGAATATTTTCGGGATTTTAATGTTTCAATTGACGAAATCAAATTGCTGACTGATATTTGTTTTCAAAAAAAAGATTATATTCAAAACTTTCCTCAAGTTTTTGATATACAAAATAAGGAATATTTATTTTGTATTAAACACCAAAATAAGCTTGCATCATTTTGTTCACTTTATCCATATTCATTTAGTTTTAATAACACAAGGCTCAGCGCTTACTGTATTGGAAGTGTCTGCACTCATCCAAAAATGAGAAATCTTGGCCTAGCACAATTTGCTTTAAATCTAGCCGAAGAAAAAGCTAAAGAAAACTCGGCGGATTTTGTTTTTTTATTTGCTGATAATCAAAAATTATATTCTTATTTAAACTATAAATACGCAGGGCAAATGTTTCTAGCCCCAATTGGAAGCTATCATTCAGGAAAAAAAAATCTTAATTCATTAATTGATACAATTAAGAATATAGAAAATAAGTATTGCATAAGCGATTATTCTTTTATGTATTTTAAAAATATTTCAGAGATTAATTTTCAAGAAAAATCTAGCATATGGAGATTTATTGTTAAAAACGCCCCAAGAAGCGAAACAATATTATCTTTTTTAGAATTTTTAAGCATAGTAAAAATTAAAAACATGTCAGTTTATATACTTTGTAAAGAAAATAAAATTGTTTCATTGTGTTTTTTAGACAAAGGAGATGACTTTCAAAATGTTATTCACTCTCCGTATTTTATAAAAACAGAATTTATAGTAATTTTACTTTATAATATTTTAGCAACTTTACAAAATAATAATTTGATTTTCTTTCCAGGATCAAATCAAAATGAGTTTAAAGATATATTTGATTTTTTAAAAACTCCTTCGCTGTCAATTAAATCACTCGATGAAAAAAAATTTCCTACAAATGAATTAATTAACTTATGTACTAAAAATTCACTATTCGTCAGTAGTTTACAGGGAACTTAGAAATCAATTATAATATAATTAATTTCAATAAAGGATCCTAAAATGCAAAATTCAATAGACAGCGAAACAACTACTGTCATGACCGTTCTAATGACTCCTGATATGGCAAATTTTTCTGGAAAAGTTCATGGTGGTCATATTTTAAAATTACTAGATCAAGTTGCATATGTATGTGCATCTCGGTATTCAGGAAGTTATGTTGTAACTCTTTCTGTAGATCAAGTTTTTTTTCGCAATCCAATTCATGTTGGCGAGTTAGTTACTTTTTTTGCGAGTATAAACTACACTGGCAAGTCATCAATGGAGGTAGGAATTAGAGTTATAGCAGAAAATACGAAAACACGAAAATTTACTCATGTGCTATCAAGTTATATTACTATGGTAGCAGTTGATGAAAACTCAAAAGCAATTAAAGTTCCAGATTTAGTAATTACAACAGAAAAGCAAAAAGAACGCTATAGCGCCGCTCAACAAAGAAGGGCGCTACGGGAGCAAAATTGGACAAAATGAAAGTAATATTATTCTAGAGATAAGGATAAAGTAATAATTTGATAAACATTTCCAATTGGCGATTCATGTTCATTAACAAATATTATTTTTGCATCTAATTTATCACTTTTTTCTAATTTATTAGGAAATTGAGCATAATGAGCAATATATTTCAAAGGAATACTAACTTCATTTTTTCCTAACTCAGAATTAATAATCTGATAACTATTATTTGTTTTCGCAGCGTTAATTAAAGCATTTACTTTATCATCACTTGAAGTATCCTCATTACCAGGAACAATAATGTAAAATTTGCTTGGCACATTTTTACTCTCAAAAATTAAATCACCATCATATAAAACATTATTTGAGGAACCTTTTATTGGTAATAAATTTTTTTCTTTTAGTTTATAATCAGGCTGAAATATATTTAATAATTTCAAACTAGGCATCATTACATTAACTGAGTCTTCTTGAATGTTTAATTTCGCATGAATATCATTTTTGTTAAGATTTTTTTCAAAAATACTCACACTAATAGTGGGCTCACTACTTAAGTCTAGTGGACTAATTTTTGCCAAAACATAAAATTTTTTCTCGCTTGAAAACACAAATTCAATTGGTTTATCTTGATAACTTTCACCGATAAAGTCAGATTCACCATTAATTATATAATTTTCAACTTCTTTGTCATTTTTAACTTGAATTTTACTAAATTTAATTTTACAATTTTTATCATCTTTTAAAAAAACTAAATTTCCGCTGTTTTTGGATAAATTCCATTCGCTATTATCAACTTTTCCAAAACACCCATAATATTTACCTATTATATTTAAAGAATTATCATCAATTTTACTATCGCCAATATTGTCTTTACTTAATTTTGCGCTAAAAGTAACTGTATCAATAATATCTGACCGATTATTAGAACTAGATGAAGTTCTATTTCCACACCCAAAAAATAAATAACTTGTCCCAATTAATATTGGAAATATCTTTTTAAAATTAGGCATAACACTCCTTATATTTATTAAAAATATTACTAAATTACCATTAAATAATAATCAATTAAACAACAACTCAGAACATCATAAAAAAACGCAACAAAAGCAAATGTTTTTGCACTATGTAATCTAAATTATAAAAATATAAAATACATAGTTAGCACTTATATAATTACAAAATTAAAGATAAATAGATTACCAATTATTTATAAGGTTTCTTGAAAATTTTCTAAAACCTCAATTATAAATTCCTCAACATTTTTATTAAATTTGACTTTTTTAATTGATTCTTCGATTTTAATTTTATTAGGTAATGCCAAAATATAATAACCTAATTCCGGATATTTTTTTATAATTTCAAATGAAGAATCATTAAACTCCAAATTATTTTTCATTTTAACAATTATAGATCCGCTAAGAATACCAAAACTTTCTGTATTTTCATTAAATACAACTTGATTTTGATACCGTGGCTTCTGCTCAAACTTAGGAAAATTATAAATAATAAATGACTCTGTTACAATTACCTTACTTGCTCTATGCTCTTTCATTAATGTTTTACTGTTATTATCGTCATTAAAACTTGCCTTTAACTCTGGATAAAGTGTATAAATAGCCTGTCCTTGCTTAAAACTCTCTCCACGTGCAAATTTACTTGCAATTTCTTTATGATTATAAATTATCAATTTTTCGGTTTTATTGGACTTAGAACTAGAAGAAAATGATTTTTCCTTACTTAAAATCGAAAAGCTAATTATGAATAATAAGAACAATGTTTTATTAATTAACATATAAGCTCTCCTATAAGCCACAATAAATTATATTTTACTAATGACCAGAAACTTTAAGTTTCCATTGTTTAAACTTTAGATTTTTTTTATGAATTCCTGTGTTAATAACATTAAGTTTCCATATACCATAACTTTTTTCTCCATAAAAAGCATTTGATAACATTTGCATATCATCTAAATTGCCATTAGATGTAAAAGCATTTCCAGCATGCCAAATTATATTTTTAGTTCCTTGAGGCGATATTAATTCTAATGAAACATCTCCAATATATTGACTTTCAATACTAACTCTAATCTGAATAGACTCAATATTGAGTGATTCATTTTTTGGAATATGTATTTCAGTTTGAAAAAATCCAAAATTACTAGACAAATTGACTTCACTAGTATTAGAAATCCAATTTTTTTCAATAAATTGGGGAAATCTAAAGTTATAATTTTTAGCAAATTCAACCGCCTTCTCAACATCAATGACTCCAAAGCCATACCAATTTGAAAAAGTAAAACCTGCTTTATTAGTTATCCATCCTTGATCTAATAAATATTCTAAATTATCGTTTACTTTAATTTTAATACCTTTAAAATTTGAGTCAACCTTTTTTGCGGTTTTTGCAAGTATATATTTTATATCTCGCCAGCTCAAAATAGGATTTTTTTCTAATATAAGTGCAACACTGCCAGAAACAATTGGCGCTGCAGCCGATGAGCCATTCATTGAATTTGTATAATCACATTTAGAATTTTCATTAACTTCACATGCATTAAATGAATTTCCAACATCAAATATTTCATCAGGATCTTTGTAAGTAATTCTTCTGCTATAACCGTTTCTTTGTCCACTCACATCAGTAGTTACAATTGCTGGCTCACCTATAGATTTTTTTTGGTTAGACCAAATTATATCTTCATCGTTTTGTTGATATAATTTTTCTACCCACATTTTATCAACTCCAAATTCTCCGCCAGGAGCAGAAATCCAAAGTGATGAACCTGTAGTTGAATACGACGATTTTATTCCTTTAGCATTAACAGCTCCGACAGTAATAACTTCATACAAGGTATTTTCATAGTTCATGTTTGAATTTTGACATGAAACTTCAAGCCGGTTAGCGATAGTACAAGAATCAAGATAATTACCTAAATTTGAAAACCCATTCCCAGAAGCTTTTATATAAATTGCACCTCTTTTATTTCTTAAAAATTGGGTTCCATATTTTATTGCAGATTGAGCAGATTTAATTGATGATGAACTGTATTCAATTTGCCTTATATTTTTAAGTCCATAACTCATATTGAAAATATCATTTCCTTTTGAAGCTTCTGACAAGCCTAAAGAGTCAAGAAAATTTTGGAAAGTTTGCAAGCTATGATTAATAACATTATAACCAGCAAGATTCACTCGAGGAGCAACACCTGTACCTCCAAAACCCAAATTACTGCGCATACCAATTATTCCCGCTACCATTGTTCCATGATCTGATTTTGCAGTTTGCAAAGGAGATGGATCATTTGAAGCATAAGATCCAAGCCTAAAATTTAATGACCAAGTTTTTGATTTTTTTGGTCGATTATCAATATTCGGCAATAACGATGGATGACCAATTTGCAAACCAGAGTCAATGACTCCTACATAAATACCTTTTCCACTTAAACATTCTTCCTTTAAGACAGAGTAAATATTGATATCCTCACCAATAACTCCTCCCTCTGATGAAAAAGCAGTTTGACCAATATTTTTTAAATGCCATTGATATTTTGAGAGTGGATTTTTTTCATAATCATCAATATTTGTGCAATAATTATCTAGTAAAAATATTTTATTTTTATCATTTACCAATACATTTTTATCTTTTTCTGTACAAGAAATTAAAATAAAAAGTTTAAATAACAAAAAATTTAAAATCTTGTGCATTGTAAAACCTTAATTAATTAAAAAAATAATTAATTAAAAAATTATCTTTGTGATTTAAAGTTTTCTAGAACTTCTACATTTACAGATGATGAAAAATCTGCCGAAATTTGATCATGTTTTTGAATTTTATCCCTAAGATCTTCGAGAGCCTTTCCTAGTTTTACATTTTTTGGAATATTTATTAAGTATAACCCCATATTTTGATATTCTCTTACTAATTTATAAGAAGAATCAAGAGGAGGTAAAGTTTTATCAGGACTAATTTTAATTACAATATTACCAGTTAGAACTCCAAATTTTCTAGAAGAATTATTAAAAGCAGTTTTATATTCTGAATTTTTAATATTTCTAGTAGGTGGATTAGCTAAAAAATCATTATTATCAGAATTTGGTTCTGTAATTCTATTTAAATCAGTTTGCTTATGATAAATTTTAAAAATTCCTTTGTCTAATAAAATTTTATTTGTATAAGAATAAATATTCTCAGAATTATAAAATTTTAGTTTTTTATTTCTATTAGAAAAACCACTTTGATTTGAGTTTTCTGTTTTCTCAACTCTAGCAACAATTCCTTGATATAAAGTATAATTTACTCCACCCTGAGTAAAAGTATCTTCAACAATTAGTTCTCTAACTTGATCTTCTACTATTTTTTTTTCATCAAGCTTTTTACTTTCTTCAGCGAATATTTTAAAATTATAAAAAAACATAATAGCAATAAATGATGTTAATATACTAAATAATCTTGAACTCATTATTCACCTCAATAATTTTTATGTTTTAAAATTAAAAAAATAATCTATTTAAATTAAATTGAACTTTTAGATCCTGAAAACTGAATTCTAGCTCCTTTAAATTTAACACTATTTGAATTAAATCCACTATTTATGACTTTTAAACTCCACAAACCAGCAGCATTTTCGCCATAGAAAGCGTTACTTTGCAAAGGCATATTTATTAAACTCTCACTAAATGAAAACGCATTTCCTATATTCCAGATAATACTCTTTGTGCCAGTTGGAGAAGTCAACTCAAAACCGACATCACCTATAAAATCACTTTCTACAGTAACTTCAACTCTAACTGATTCTATTTTAATATTATTCTCTTCTGAAATTTGCTGAAATTCATGCGTATAACCTAAAGATCCTGGTTGCACATCTACAGGATCAATTTCTCCATTAACCGGATGCCATGGTAGTTCAATGTATTCTCCTAAATTTACATCATAATTTTTAGCTAATTTTACAGCATTTTCAACATTAACTCGACCAAAACCATACCAATTGGAAAAGTTAAACCCAGCTGAGTTAGTAACCCATCCATCTTCTGCTTGATACTCTTCATCATTATAAATTTTAACCTTTATACCTTCAAAATATGGATCAACTTTTGTTGCCGTTTTTGCTAATATATATTTAACATCTCTCCAAGTTAAATCTGGATTTGCTTCTAAAATTAATGCTATACTTCCAGATACTACAGGCGTTGCAGATGAAGTTCCATTCATTGAGTTTGTATAATTAAATTTTGAATTCAAATTTACTCCATTACTATCTAAAACTTGTCCACCATTAAATGCGTTTCTAATTCTAAAAATTTCATTTAATTTTAATTTGGGATCCATATAATTTGTTACTTCATAACTGATTAACTTACTCAAACCAAATTTTGAACCTGCAACATCTGTTGTAATTATTGCTGGTTCCCCTAAAGTTGGTCGAAGTTTTTCCCAATTAATTGTATGACCAAATCTTGCAAAATGCTCATTTAACCAATCTTTATCAAATCCAAATTCTCCTCCAGGAGCACTAATCCACAATGAAGAACCGGTTGTAGAATAGCTCGTCTTTTTACCCTTAGCATTTAATGCACCAACGGTTATCACTTCGGGAAGGGTATTATCAATATTCATGTTTGAATTTTGACAGGAAAGATTGAGATTTTGTGCCATCATACACGCCATAGTAGATTCAGGATCATCACTTATCTTACTAAATCCATTGCCTGAAGCTTTAACATAAATTGCACCTTTTCCATTTCTTAAATTTCTTGTGCCATAACGATAAACTGTTGTTGAAGCCAAAACAATTGGATCGTCTAAAGGTATTTGGCGTATATTACTATCACCATAACTCATATTAAAAATATCATTTTCTTTTGAAGCATCAGAACCGCCAAGTGAATCAACAAAGTTTTGAAAAATTTGAACACCAAGTTCGTTATTTATAATATTATACCCAGCCAATTTTGCTCTTGGAGCAATGCCAGAACCTCCAAATCCCATGTTACTTCTCATTGCAATAATGCCACCAACCATTGTGCCATGATCATCGTCATCATCAGGAATTGGAGAAGGATCATTATGTAATAACTGATTATCTCTAAAATTAATTGATTTTGTTCTATTATTATTTACTATATTAGGAACTAATGATGGATGCGTTAACTGCAAACCTGAATCGACTACAGCAACATGAATTCCAAAACCACTTAAGCATTCATTCTTTAAAACATTTTCAACATTTATATCCTCATCAGGGACGCCTGGCTCTGACGCAAAAGAACTTTGACCTGTATTTTTTAAATGCCATTGATATACAGCTAGTGGATTTTTTGTATTATCGTTGATATCTGTACAAAAAATTGGTTCTTCGTTTATTACAGCATGGGGCAAAATTTTTGATTCAATTACTGAACTGTCTTTTCTGTTGCATGAGTAAAAAAACACAGAAGAAAGCAACATTATCGAAGAAATATTTTTTGTACAATACATAAAATTCCTCATCTTACATATAAAAATTATATAAATTATTAATGTTTACTAATTTAAAATTTAGCAAATGAGAATTATGTTTGTCAATATTTACGACTTTTACAATTTAACAGTATTAATTTATTGACTATTAAAAAATTTCCTTATTAATATAACAAAATAAGAAAAGTAAATAAAATTATAGAATTTTATAAAATATAAATATACAATTTTAAATTAATTTAAAAATTGATTTTATATAAAATATTAACTTTTTAAAAAAAACGAATTAAAAATACATATAACATAAAATCTTAAAATTAAGTTATTAAATTACCAAACAATTAAATCAATTTTTTGATCATGATCTTCGAAGGGTATTTCATCTAAAACAAAATCATTAGAAGGTAGGCAAAGTATTGATGTAACATGATTTTTCATTTTACTTAAAAAAATATCATAATACCCTCCTCCATATCCAAGTCTATAACCATCTTGAGAGGCTGCCAAACCAGGCAAAAAACATATCAATTTAGGCATATCAAATGAATAATCAAAACACATATCTTCTGGTAATTCAAAAATACCAATGCTATTTTTTATTAAATTATCTAAATTTTTTCCTAGCTTAAACCACTTGAGATTTTTATTTTCAGAAATTTTAGGAAAAATCCAATTTTCATCCGCTAAGGATGCAATATCTAACTCACACCTAATAGGGAAAAAACAAGCTATATTTATTTTATTATTTTCTTGTAATTTTTTTAATTTTGTTACATCTAAATTAAGTAATTCCAAAGATCTAAAGAACTGTCTTGTTCCCCAATCTTGGTGATGAGTTTTTTGATAAAGAATTTTTCTTTCTTGAGTAAGTAATTTTCTTAAATACTTCTTTCTTTCATAAACTGGCTTAGTTAGCTGTTCTTCGCCTAATAGCTGATTTAATTTTCTCATTAATGTCTTGTCGCCTCCTATTAATTAGAATAACATACTTCTCGTTTGCTAACCTCTTCTAAGGAGATACCTCATGGCTTTGTCGGATACACTTGTAAAAATGTCACCTATCAAGGGAGAATACTATCTTGTCGAACGTGAAAAAACTGAAGAACTATATCGTAACGCAGGTTATAATGACGAGGAAGAACAAATTCCAAATTTTATTAATATTGATGGTAAAGAATGTTTTTTTACTGAAAATTTTATAGAAAAAGACGGCAAAGAATTTGAGATAGTTATTGTGGCTAATGGTTTTTCGTGGGAAGACATTATTATTTATGAAGATGAAGAAGAATAAGGGATGACGTGGTTAGTCTTAACTTCAATGGAAAAAATGAATGTTTTGAAATAGCTTTTAAAAAGCCTCTATTTGAATTTTACGAACGCACTACCAACTATAAACTAACAAATGAAATTCTCAAAAACGAAAATATTTTAATTAAATGCGATAATCTTGAAACACTTAAGTATATTAAAAAATTAAATTTTAAGTTTGACATTATTTATATTGATCCTCCTTATAATAGTGGCTTAAAGTTTATTTATAATGATTGCTTTAAAGAACAGAACTTGGATAACAATAACGATATTTGGTTAAATATGATGATGCCTAGACTTCTCCTCGCTCGTGAAATTCTTGATGAGAGTGGAATTATGTTTGTTTCAATTGATGAGCGAGAGTTTGCTAGTTTAACAATTCTTATGCGAGAAATTTTTGGCCGCGAAAATCATATTGGAACCCTCAAGTGGAGAAAAAAAAGAAAGCCATCTTTTTTAAATAAACATATTAGTCATGTAATAGAATATATTTTAGTATTTTCAAGTCACAAAGGTAAACTCCTAAAACTTATTGGAAAAGAGCTAACAGAAAAAAATCGCCCTGTGCTTAATAGTTCAAATATTATTTCTAATAGAATTTTAAAGAAAAATACTATAGCAAAATGTCCAGATGGAACTTATCTTAAAGGAGAATATATTAATAGAACTTTAAAAATACATTTAGACTCGGATGCAACTATATTAAATGGAAAACTTTTGAATGATGTTCATGTAAAGGGACGATTTAGAGTGTCTCAAGAAATTTTGGACAATTGCGTATTTATTACAAAAAATTTTGGTCTTAGAAGAAAAGTGTTAAAGGATGAGATAAAATTTAAACAAGCTACAGATGATCTTACTGTAGACTGCGAATCTAACGAAGATGGTGAATTTCAGTTAAAAAAAATTTTTCATGGAGAAAAAGTTTTTGACTTTCCAAAACCTGTAGGTTTAATTAAACATCTTATTTCAATGTATCAAAATCCCAAATCAAAAATAATTAATTGTTTAGACTTCTTTGCAGGAAGCGCTACTTTAGCACAAGCTGTACATGAGTTAAATCAATATGAAGTTAAATATAAATTTTGCTGTGTTCAAAATGAAGAAGCTATAAATAATAAAATTAAAAATTTTACTTTTAAAAATGTTGCTGAAATAACCGAAAAAAGAATTAATTTAGTTGAAGAAAACAATGAAATTTTTCCTAGATGCAAAATTTTCTCCCCAATTTGTCAAAATGATGAATAAATTATTTTGAAATTTAATTATAAAAGTTCATAATAAGAATTATTAAGTTAACCTTAATAACCAAGGAACACAAAATGCCAAAAAATTTTAAAATTAAAAATAAAATTTTTAAACTATTAATTTTTGTTTCAATTTTTTTAATTATAAATCCAGTAAATTCTGACTCAATAAACAATAGTATTAAAATTAATGGCGACCCAGAACCTACAAGCATTGAAGATGTAAAACTTCCTGAATTTGAGTACGATTTTAACTCACTTAGAGATGAATTTAATCCAGAAAATGAACTCATTAATTTACTAAATAATCCTTTAGAATTAATTGGTCTGAATGAAACTGATTTTAAACAAGATTTTGTGATTGAAAAATAGGGATATATTATGCTCAATGATATTTTTTTAATGTATCGAAATGGTGAAATTATTCCATTTATTATTTTAGCCTTTGTAGCAGTAGGATATATTATTATTTTTGAAAAATTCATTGTCCTACAATTTGTTTACAGAATTAATTTTGAAAAATTTAATTCTTCAATGAAAAGAATGCTTGCTGCAAATGATATGGAAAGAGCAAGAAGCTTTACAAAAGCAACATCAAGAACCTCTGTTCCAATGCTAACTTTAAAGGCAATTGAAGCTTATGAAAATGACCCAATGCGGGTGCGCTCTATTGTTTCTGAAGAAAGTTTAAGGTTTTTTCCGAGAATTCGCAGACGTATTAATCAATTACCGAATCTCGCTGCAGCTTGTGTTTTACTTGGTGCAATTGCTACTGTTCAAGGTATTTGGACCTCTTTTAGAATGGTTGAAGGATTAGAATTAGGAATAAAAAGTTTTGCTTTTTCAGCTGGTCTTTCTCATGCTTTACTTCCTTTAGCGATTTCACTTGTTTCTGCAGTATTGTTAATGTTGCCTTTTGGAATTCTTGATGCAATTGCGTGGCGACTTGAAGCTGAAATGGAACATAGTCTTTGCGTAATTTTAAATATTTTAGCACCTGAAATGCAACCAATGTTTACTGGAGGAGTTTTGGCACAAGAAAATCAAGGAAGCGCGTCGGATAACTTTGATAACGATAGTTCAAACTTTAGCGAAAGTAAACGAGAGTCGAAAGGAAGACGAGATGATAGTTCAGAAGCAGGTTTACAAGAGATTCCTGACGAAGAAGAAATTATCTAGCTTCGCATGGACCCATTGGGGATTTGCACTCATTACTACAATTGGTATTGGGTTTTTATTTACTATTATTGAAATATTAAAAATTAATGACCGTAAGGTAGTTTTTTACAACATTAGAACTGTAAATACAGAAAATACTAAATTTGTTGATTTAAAAAACCAGGCTAATCTAAATAATAATTCTCCCGTATTTGTATTTATGCAAGATAATGTTCTTTTTGGACCATTAAAAAGTATAGTCGCACCACTTCCAGATCATGATGTCATAATTTTAGGAAAAAAATGGAGAGAAGATTTTAGTGATAAAATTTCTTATTTTAAAAATAACTCAACATTATTTCCAGCAAGAACATACGGTGTTTTATTTAAATATGATTTAGATTATCAAAAACATGTTGAGCATTTAAAAGATACTTTTGAACTAATAGATAAGCAAAATAAAAAAATAAATAAAAATTATAATTTTGCACCAGCAACAATTATTCTTGATTTTATTAAAATTGATTGAGGAAAAAATGTTTACTATCGCAACGAGAAAATTTGGAGTTTGGAGAGAAGAAAGACAAAGTAATTTATTTAGATATCGCATTCAATCAAGACAACTAGTTTTTGCATTAAGCATGGCTGCATTTATAAGCTGGATGTTATATATTATAACAATACGAGTTAGGCAAGAATTTTATTTATTTGAATCCTCAGCGCAAAATTATGTAAAACTTAATGATATAAAAAATTATGGTAACGGATTCTTTATTAATGAAAGAAAATCAGCTATTGCAATATATGTAACTAATGACAAGCAAAAAAATATAAAAATAATTTTTGATACTGGAGTAGGTTTTTCTTTACCAAAAGAAGCTGTAAAATTTCTTGATTATTTTGAAGAAAAAAGACAAAATATAATGCTAACTTCAATGCTAATGAGGGTTCAAGATCCTTCAATTTCAAGAATTAAAATTTGGTCTGATAAATCAGTTCCTTTTAATAATGTTAAATATATTATTAAATTATTTTCGCAGTTTGGTTATGATGATTTTGACATAGCGGTTGAAAGGTAACCGATATGGTTAATTACAAAAAATCTAAAAAGAAAATATTGAGCGATAATACTTTTTTGTTTCTTCAAGTTTTTCAGATGGGAGCATTGCAGTTAGAAAAAAAATTTAAAATCAACTCTTTATTTTCAAAAAAAATTAGCTTTGGTGGAAAAACAAAATATGATATCTTAATACCCTACTCAAGAGCATTTTTAAAAATGGGTCTATTTAATATTGGAAGAAATCGTGTTGATATCGTTTTAGACCCAAGATTAGAAGGTTTTTTAAGTACAGGAAGCAAATTTGGAAATTTTAAAGAATTCACTTCGCCAAGAGGATCTCTGTTACAAATATCGACAATTGATGAACCCTTAATTGTACCGTTAGATTATGGCTCAAGAGGAAAAATTCAATTAAATGGATTTGATATTGCTTTTAAAATTGAAAAAGAACAAAAAGTTAAAGAAATAAAAGTTCAAAAAATAGAAAGCAAAATATTTCAAATGCCAGAATATGATCTACCAATCGAAAGAAGTGTAATACCTATTAGCATGATTGCAACAGGTATTATTTTTCTTCCTTTTTTATTTTGGTTGTTAAAAGCTCCCATGGTAGCCGACACGGGATTAATTCATTTACCATCTCAGGTTTCAATAAGATTTATTGCGCCAGAAAATATAAGACTTCTTCCCTTTGTATACGAATCTAAGTACGACCCAAATGAAAATGAAAAACTTGCAATTTTTTGGGTATATGAACTTTTAAAACGTTGGGAAGCTTCAGAAAAAGGGAGAAACTCTCAATCAATAATTCCATTTTTAAAAAATTCTCATAAATATGTTGATCAAACAATTCAAGTAGAATCTTGGGAAAAAAGCATTTATGACAATTACAGATCCTTAGAAAGCTACAGGATATCCAAATTTTCTCCTAGATATTATTCTTATCTTCGCCCATATCCTGCTATGACTAGCGTAATTTCTGGTATTGAAGGTAGTTCACAATATGTAACCTTACTAAAAAGACTTGAACAATTAAAAAACACAGATAAAGCAATTCTTGAATACTTAGAATTGGAGCACACAATTTTAAAAGATTTGTATGAAAAAGAATATAAATCAAGAAAAAATGGGATTGTTGATCCTCCATCTACAGGACAAGTTTTAGGTTCACAACCAGACAAATCTTTTAATATAGAATATAATAACTTTAAAATTGCAGAAAGAAGTGCTGAAATTGCAGAGAATTCCAGTTATAGAAATAAAATTTTAGAAAAAGAAAACTATCCCATTTATTATAATAATAAAATGTTATATCCAAAAACGACATCTGTTATCTGGATTGCAAAAGATGACCTTATTATTCCATCTGATTTTAGAAGATCAAAAGAAAAAAAAGCAGATGAAACAATATTTAATAATTTGATGTACAATGCATACTATTCAAATGGAATTTATAAAATTCCAGCACTACCCCCACCCAAGGCTATTATCGATAAAAAAATGGTTGATTTTGTGATTTTTAATAAAACAGAAGAAATTCGCTCATGCTATAATGCTGCTCTCAGAAAAAATCCAGGACTTCACGGTGATTTGAAGATTAGCTGGACTATACTTGAATCAGGAAAGGCTAAAAATATAAAAATATTGGACTCAAACATGATTGATAAAAATTTGATAAATTGCATTGAATCAAGGTTAATGGTGTGGAATTTTCCAAAACCAAAGTACGGCCCTGTTGTTGTGACATACCCTTTTCAATTTTCAGTTAACAAAAATAAGTGAATGGATAATAAATGGAATCTTCTTCTTTAAAACTCATCCCACTCGGCGGTTGCGGCGAGATAGGGATGAATATGACTATACTTTGCGTTATGGATCGATACTTTTTTATTGATGCAGGAAGTCTTTTTCCAGACTCTTCATTGATAGGGGTTAATTTAATTTTACCTGACACGACATATATTGATGAGCAACAAATCCAACCTGATGCATGGTTAATTACACATGGCCATGAAGATCACATTGGCGCGTTACCGTATTTATTTAAAAAATATCCAGCTCCTATTTATGGAACTCAATTTACAATTGAGCTTATAAAATCAAAATTTCAAGAGTTTCAAATTAATGATGCTATTTTTAACACGTGGAATTTTTTTGAAACAATATTTTTTAGAAACATGAAGGTCACTATTTTTCAAGTAAATCATAGTATAGCAGATGCTTCAGGACTTTTTTTTGAAACAACATTTGGTAATATTTTACACATGGGAGATTTTAGAATTGATTATCATCCTCCAGAAAAAAGTAGTACCCACGAAAATCTTGAAAAAATAATTAAAAATAAAAAAGTTACACTCATGATGAGTGATAGTACAAACTCATTTCAAACAGGCCAAGATTTAAGTGAATCTGATATTACATCAAGTCTTGTTAATTATTTAACCAATGAAAAAGGAATGATAGTACTCGCTACATTTTCAAGTAATATATGGAGATTGCAAAGTATTTTTGATGCAGCGTATTTAACAGGTCGAAAAATAGTTTTATTTGGAAGATCACTGCTTAGAAATACTGAAATAGCAAATAGACTTGGCTTATTAAATTTTTCTAATAATACTATAATCGACTTAAATAATATTAAAGATTATCCACGACACGAAATATGTATTATATGCACAGGAAGTCAGGGTGAATCATTTTCTGGGTTACATCGCCTTGCATGGGATAATGTTGTTGATGTCAAAGTCAATGCTAATGATACTATCATATTTTCATCTCGTGTTATACCTGGAAATGAAAGAGCAATTGAAAGTTTAGTCACTCAATTTACAAGAAAAGAATGCACTGTTATCACTTCAAAAGATAATAATTCTATTCATGTAAGTGGTCACGGATATCAAGAAGATCTTATTAAATGCATTAAAATTGCAAAGCCAAAATTTTTTCTTCCAATACATGGTACCTATCGACATTTAAAGAAACATCGTGAACTAGCTATGTCTTGTGGTATTCGTTCTGAAAATGCGTTATTAGCAGAAAATGGAGATATTATCAGCATTGGTTTGCACAATACAAGCATTAATGAAAGAGTAAAATTTGGCCGAGAATATGTTTGTCCAGGAGGAATTTTTTCACAAAATAGTCAAATTTATAAAGAAAGAGTCTTGCTTGCTACTACAGGTATTGCTGCTATTTCTTTAGTTTTTGAACAAAAAAATTATGAGCTTTTGGGCATACCCACCGTAACATTAAAAGGCGTTCCATTAAGACCAGAAGAACTTATTAATAAAATAGAGCTAATACTACATAATGCAATTGAAGCCATAAGTAAAAGAAAAACTCTAACTGATGAATTATTGCAAGAAGAAATGAGAATAGGAGTTAGAAAATATATTGAAAAAAGATTAAACTACAAAACAAACGTAATAATTTTAATAACTAGAATTTAAAGTCTAATTAAACTACCACCCCATGTAAAACCTGCACCAAAAGCAACTGTTAAAATGAGATCTCCCTTTTTAACTCTTCCTATTTCTAACGCCTCATTAATACAAATAGGTATTGTTGCCGAAGTTGTATTTCCATATTTTTGAATGTTATTAAAAACTTTTTCAGGCGATAGTTCCATTTTTTCACGAACCAATTCACTAATACGTAAGTTTGCTTGATGCGGTATCAGACAAGCAATATCTTTAGAAGTAATTTTATGTTTTTTCATTAAAGCCTCGGCAACTTCACACATTCTACTAACAGCATGTTTAAAAACGTGCCGTCCTTCCATCTGAGGATGACAGCTTTTATTTGCAATAGTTTCAGAATTTAAAAAACCTGGTGTTGCTGTGCCTGGTGAGCGAAGTAACAATAATTCTGCACCAATTCCATCACTTCCCAAAATAGTATCAATCACTCCTGAGCTTTTATTAAAAACGGTAGGCATCTCTGCTTCTGTACACTCTTGAGCTTCGCAAACAACAGCAGCAGCACCATCACCAAATAAAACAGCAACATTTCTGCCATGATTTGATAAGTCTAATAACTTACTTTGTACGTCTGCAAAAACCATAAGAATTCTTTTATATTGACCACTTTGGATCATTGCTTGAGCAAGCTGCGTTGAGTAGACAAACGCGCTACATTGAACCCGAATATCAATTGCAGGAATATTAGGAAAACTAAGTTTATTTTGAACTATTGGGGCAATACCCGGAAAATAATAATCTGGGGATAAACTACAAGCAATAATGTAATCAAAATCTTTAGCTTGTAAATTTGATTGCACAAAAACTTTTTTTACTGCTTCAATTGCCAAATCAGAAGTTGTTGTAGGCTCTTCAACAAAACGCCTTTCTTTTATACCAGAACGCTCTGTAATCCAAGCATCATTAGTATCCATGACTTTGCTGAGATCATCATTAGTCACTCTGCGAGGTGGAAGATATTGAGAAAAATGTGACATAACCATCTTAAAATACTTTGCCATGCTTATACTCTCCTCTACAAGCTATAACTTAAGAAAGCCTAGCGTTTTTATAACAAGACACTTATCTTGGCAAATTATATTTATTACGCAAGAATATTTTAAACAAAATGTAAAATTTGCTATTCTTAAAACCTTTTTGCTTAAAATCATTTTTAAGGATGAAAAATGTTAAAGAATCTCAATATACAAAACCTAGCAATTGCTGAAAATATCACTGTAGATTTTCTAAAAGGACTTAACGTCATTACTGGAGAAACGGGATCAGGCAAATCTTTACTGGTTGATGCATTAAGTTTATTGAGAGGATGTCGAGTAGATATCAATATTATTAGGCATGGATTTGATAGTGCGCAGGTAACTGGTATTTTTTCTCCAACAATTCAACATGAAGAAGTTTTTTTACTACTAGAAAAGTATGGAATTCCTCAATACTCCGAAGACCCTACTGAAATTATATTAAAACGTTTTATCCATAGAAGCGGAAAACACAAAGCCTCTATTAATGAAAATATAGTTAGTTTAAAAACATTACAATTAATCGCTGGAGAACTAATTGATATTAGCAGCCAATTTGAAAATCAAAAACTTCTTGATAATGAAATGCACACTTATTTTCTAGATGAATTTTGTGGAAACTCTAAATTATACAAAAAATACTTAAATGAATACAACATAACTCATGAAAGTATTAAAAAATTAAAAAAAATGCTGCAAGAACTTGAATTATTAAAAAGAGAAAGATCCTTATATGAATTTGAACTCTCACAAATACAAGAATCAGGATATTCTATAGATGAATTTAAAAAAATTGAAGAAATAATTTCAAAAGGAAATAATTCAATACTATTAAAGAAACTTTGCTTTGAGATAACTGAAAATATATATACTAACGAAATAAACTGTATAAATTTATTTAAAAAATGTAAAAAGAATATTAATAAACTAAGTAAAATATCAGAGAATAAGTATTTCATTAACTTAGAAGAAAAACTTGATGAAATCATTTTATTAACTGAAGACTTTGCATATAATATTGAATTAAATTCTCAAAATTTTGATATCAATGAACAAGAATTTGATAAAGCAAACTCAAGAATAGAAATATATAATAAATTATTACTAAAATTTGGACCTAAAATAGAAGACATAGAAGAATATAGAAAGAAATGTGAAGATTTTATTAATAAATTATATAAACAAGAACAAGAAATTAAAGAATTTTCAGCCTCATGTGAATTAAAAATGAAAAATTGCGTTACCTTAGCAAAACAACTCAAAGTCACTAGAGAGAAAAAATTATCTTTAATTTCAGAATCAATTGAAAAAGAACTAATTGAACTTGGCATGAAAAAATCTAAGTTTGTTTGTATACTTAAGTCTTCAAAAAATAACTTTGATTTTTTTAAACATGATGAACTTATAAAAAATAACTTGCTTTCGAATATAGCAAATGAATTTTTTGCTCTTAATAAATTTGGCAGCGAACGCGCACAATTTTTATTTACAACTAACTTAGGCATTGATCCTCAAGAAATTGAAAAAATCGCAAGCGGTGGCGAATTATCAAGAATTATGCTAGCGATTAAAGGAATTTTATTTGCAGAAGAAGCTGTTAGTGTTTTTGTATTTGATGAAATTGATTCAGGTATCAGCGGAAATATTGCTACAAAAGTTGGTAAAAAACTTTCTGAATTTTGCAAAAAAGATGGCAGACAAGCAATTTGTATAACCCATCTTCCTCAAGTTGCATGTTTTGCAGAAAATCATTATATAGTTTACAAAGAATTTAAAGAAAACAAAACAATTACAAAAATTGCGAAAGCAAATGAACAAGAAAAATTAAATGAAATAGCTTTACTATTATCTGGCGAAGCAATGAGCAAAGAAAGCCTGGCACAAGCAAAAGTACTTATACAAGAAGCTCATAAAAGCTGCTCTTAAAATTAAGAAGCATTTTCTTTTTCAAAAAAATCAAGTGATTTTAATTTTATTTCTTTAATAAAAATTAAAGAAATAACAGTTAAAAACAAAAATGCAAAAGCAGAAAATAATAAACCAAGCCACACATGCTTAAATTGAAAAACAATCCATGGAACAAATGCATTCATAAAGATTATAGAACATCTTGCAAAATTTGAAATAACAGAAGTTGCAATATTTCTTTGATTTGTACCAAAATTTTCTGCCGCAAAAACCATTAATAAACCATTATAACCACTAGCAAGTCCAACTAAGAAAATTATAAAATAATATGCTGTTAAAGAAATTAAACTTCCAAAAGAAAAAGCGCTTACAGCACAAACCATTATCATTAAAGCACTAAAAACTCCTAAACGCCTACTTGATGTTAATGCAGAAATAAACGGAAATAAATAAGCACCAATAAGCGACCCTATAAAGTAACACGACAAAGCTACACCTTGACTAATAGTTGCTGCTATACCAATATAACGCGCAATTTCGGGTGAAAAATTTACAAGAAAAGCCATAAACCAAAAAGGGAAAAGAGAAACTATAAAAATTATAACTCTTATTAATGAGTCCTTTTTTAATAAAAGTAACTTTAAGCTACCTCTTTTAATTTCCTTTTTATCATTTAACTTATAATATAATTGAGAGTCACATAAAGAAACTCTAAGTGTAAGTAATAGAATTCCTGCTATACCACCAACCCAAAACAGCACCTTCCAATGAAAAACACTGCCAATAAAACTCGCCAATAATCCGCCTAAAACTCCTGAAGAGTAGACTATTGCAGAAGACCTTCCTCTTTCTGAATAGTTTAAAATTTCACTTAATAAAGTAATAGAGGCAGCAAACTCACCAGCTAAACCAACTCCAGCTAGAAATCGCATTAATGCAAACATAGGAACAGTTGTTACAAAAGTATTAGCAATAATTGCTAAAGAATAAAGAAGTATACCAGCCCGAATTGCTGACATTCTTCCAAATTTATCGCCCCAAATTCCACTTATAACCCCACCTAAAACTAAACCCACCGCCTGGCAATTAAACATTAACGAACTAACTTTCATTAAGTCTTTTTCTTGTACACCAAGAGATAATAAAGCAGGAACTCTAACAACTGCAAAAATAGTCAAATCAAAAAAATCAATTAAATAACCTAATGCAAGAATTAAAATTATAATTTTAGGATTATTTTTCATAAATTTTTCCTATAATTCATAGAAACAGGAATTTTTTATCAAATTTAATAACTGCGAACTTTTAATCTTTCCCAGGCTTGTTTTTGGGATATTTTTAACTAAATAAAAAATTTTAGCTTTCTCAAAAGGAAATACTTTTTTATTAAATTCATCAATTATTATACGCAATTTATTTAAATCAAAATTACATTCTTCTTCAAAAATAAAAATAATTTTGTTTTCGCATCTCTCATCTTTGATTGAAGAAATAATAACATCATATTTTAAATTGAGCTCTAACTTTATAGCATCTAATATAGAATTTAATTTACCTAATGAAACACTTTCACCTAAAACTTTTACTACATTATCGCCTCTACCATACACACAAAGTTTATTATCGATAATACTGCCTATATCAGAAGTTTCCAAAAATTTAGTTGGCTTAATTTTTGTATTTTCATTTAAATTCTCTAATTGAAAATCTTTAAATGATAATTTGTTATCATTTATTAGTAAATATCCACTAAACAAAGAATTTCCTGCAATACATATATTACCAGTTTCATTGATTTTTACTATTAAATGTTTCATTATATCTAACTTAGGAAATTCAGAATCCCAAACAAAATCAACTGCCGCGGTTGCAATTTGTGACCCACATTCTGTCATTCCGTAACTTGGTAAAATATTCCAAAAAAGTTCTCTTGCTTTTACATACAAATCAAAAGAAATGGCTCCACCACCGACCACAACAGCACGTAACGATTTTGGTGATTTTAAATTTTCTTTTACTATATCAAAAATTTGTGTTGGAACTAAAGATGTAATTGTTGCATTAATTTTTTGAGCCTCACTCACAAAATAATGAGGATTCCATTTTAAATTATCAGAATACAAATCAACTATTTTACATCCAGAAATATAAGATCTTGCATAATTTGCTAAACCACTAATATGAAAATAAGGTAATATATTTAATATAGTATCATTGCTTTTATATTCTAAGTGATCAACCACTGATTTTGCTGATTCTAATATTGCTAATTTTTTTAACGCAACAAACTTGATATCTTCTGGATTCATTGCAGTTGAGCCTGAAGTTGCTATAAAAATATGACCATTAAGATCACAAATTTTTATTATATCTTTAAAATCAAAGTTTTTTATTAAACTTAATTTTGAGTTATATAGAAAAAGAGACTCTTTTGAAGTCCAATCAATTTCTACCATATTTTTCTCCAATTTTCATTCTCTAAAAGATCATCAAATCCAAAACCAAATCCTTCCTGAGGAGGAACTATCTGTGAAAAATTTACCTTAATTCTTTCTGAATAAGAATTTTTTTTATATAAATCATGAGTTAAAAAACCACAAATTTGTGTATTATTATGATTACTATTATAATATTCTGATGCTTCATAAAGTGCACTAAGTTGTCCTAATGGATGATCCATATAGCTTGTAAACAAAATTTTTTTTCTCTCTATATTATAATGTTTACAATTTAGTATCTCATCATGGTTCTGTATAGCTGGTTTCAAAATTAAATAATCATATGCTTCATTTTTATTACAATAATCAGAATTATTATTTGTTCTATCGAGCGCAATTCCCAGATCTGGAAAAAATTGTTTAATTTGCATCCATTCATTATTTATATTTTTAAAAGGATCTTCTATAAAAGAAATAACACTCAAATTTTTATCTAAACTTTGAAGAAATTGATACATTCCGTCAAATGAACAAGAGCCATTAAAATCTAATCTTACCTTAATATTACAAATTTTTAAAATAGGAACTATTTTTTTTAAAAAAGATGCTTCTTTTTCTAAATTGAATCCACACTTTAATTTTATGTATTCAAAACCTTCTTTTCTCAAATTTTCAATAAAATTTGTTGTTAATAAGTTAAAATTAACACATGTAAAATGATTTTTAATAAGGCATAATTTTTTAAATGCATTTTCTCTATTAAATCTATAAAAAGCATCAGTTTTAGCAATCGAAAAACTTTTTTCTATATGAAAATCCATTTTTCCGACTTGAACCATTTTTACTTTTTCAGACAAAGAGGTATCACCTAATTCTGGCCAAGAAAAACAATCAGAATATCCAATTCCCAAATCTTTAAAATGAATTCGAAAAAGACAACCATCCCTTCGCAACATTTCTTTTGATTTAGAATTTAAACTAGAAATGGGTTCTAGTTCATAAATTGAATATTCAATTTTATCAATATTAAATTTACTTTCATTTATATTTTTAAGTATCAAATTTTACCTACATCAAAAAACCTAGCAACATAAAGATGCCAAATAATAATTGAGTTAATGCAGAAATTGCCAGATATTTATTAAATTCTTTGGAAGGATTTTTTTTGTATATTCCTTTAATAACTATCCATGAAAAGGGCAAAGTTAAAAGAGGAAGTAATCCTACTAAATAATTATTTGTCATTACCCAAAAACCACAAAGTAAATAGCTCACTAAATATAAAAAAATTATTTCGATCCTTGCAAATTTTTTACCAAATCGCGCTGCAAGAGTCATTTTACCAACCAATTTATCGCTTTCATAATCGCGAAAATTATTGATTGCTATCATGACTGTTGCCATTAACCCAACTTGAACACCCGCTACCAATGAAGGTAAACCAATTGAGTTTGTAAGAATATAAAAAAGCCCATTTACAGCCACAATCCCAAAAAACAAGACCACAAATACTTCACCTAACCCTATATAAGCCAGAGGATATGGGCCTCCGGTATATATGTATGCACATATCAAAGATAAAATTCCAATAACAAGAATTGGAATTCCACCTTTAAGCACTAAAGGCAGCGAAATAAGAACTGCTAAAAAAAAGCAAATAAACCCAGCTATAATAACTTTTCTTGCAGAAAAAATACCACTTTGCGTTACTCTTTTTGGCCCAAACGTGTTTCTGTATCTGCTCCTTTTTTAAAATCAAGGGCATCATTAATAAAATTAGTACCAATTTGTATAAAAATGGCTGCTAAAAATGCAAAAAGGCTGTAAATTAGAACAACATGTTGATTTGTATTTTTTAGTGTAGAAAATGCTGCTGCTGAAGCAACAATAATTGGAGTTACTGCAGCAACAAGTGTTTTAGGTCGGGAAGCTAATAACCAAGCTTTCAAAGATAAAAAAGTCATACAACCTCATGGAAATCTTTCAAATTTTTTGAAATCAGGTTTTCTTTTTTCGATGAACGCATTTTTTCCTTCCTTCGCTTCTTCGCTTAAATAATAAAGTAAAGTGGCATTGCCTGCCAAATCAAGCAAGCCCATTTGCCCATCGCAATCCGCGTTTAGAGCTGCTTTAAGACATCGTAATGCCAAAGGAGAATGTTCAAGAATTTCTCGACACCATTTTAGTGTTTCGGACTCTAGTTCGTCAATTGGTACTACTCTATTCACCAGACCCATTTCTAATGCTTGATCTGCGTTATATTGTCTACATAAAAACCATATCTCTCGTGCTTTTTTTTGCCCAACAATACGCGCTAAGTAACTACTACCTAGACCTCCATCAAAAGAACCCACTTTAGGTCCTGTTTGCCCAAATTTTGCATTGTCAGCAGCAATTGTTAAATCACAGACAATATGCAATACGTGGCCTCCACCAATTGCATAACCAGCAACCATTGCAATGACTGGTTTAGGCATCGATCGAATTGATTTTTGCACATCTAATATATTCAATCTAGGAACACCATCTCCACCTACATAACCTCCGTTGCCTCTAACTTTCTGATCACCACCAGCACAAAATGCTTCTTTACCTTCTCCTGTTAATATAATGACACCTATACCAGAATTATTGCGGCATATTTCAAGTGATTCTAATAATTCTAGTACCGTTTCAGGACGAAATGCATTGCGTACATGAGGCCTATTGATTGTAATTTTAGCAATGCCATCTTCTGTTCTTTCTAATTTTATATCTTTAAAATCTTTTGTGGTTTTCCATATATTTAAACTCATTTAAATCTTCCTTATACTAAGGTTATGAATACCAAGCTTCTCAAGCTATGCGTAGCTATTAACTCATTTTAATATTAAAGAACAACTTTTTTTAATAATAATTTATCTTTTTTAACTTACCAAAAAAATACAGAACTAATGAGTAATAAAAATTAATTCAAAGATCTATATTCTGTAAAACAATTTTATTACATTTTATTTTGGAGAATAATTTTAATTCATGGTTGACCTCAATTAATTACTTATATATAAATACATTTTGTAGAAGCTTTTTCTACAAAATGTATTTAAATTACAGATTTTAGTAATTTAAAATTTTCAGTTAGTTTCTTCCAATTATTTAAAAAGTTATTTATAAACTTGTGTAAAAAGGAGGGCGTATGCGGTAATAATATGTTTAATCTAAGAATTGTCGCTTAATTTTTAATCTAAAAAACATAGGTGACAATAAAAATTATGAATTATTTGAATAAGATAATTCTAAAATTTCTACTACTTCTTCTTGTCCAATTGACTTTTTTTCTCCAAGCTTTTTTCCCGCTGAAGTTTCTAAAACTTTGGTAGCGATTTTTTTTATGTCTTTTTTAGGAATTCCATATTCATTAAGACGTGTCTTGCAACCGAGAGATCTAAAAAATTTCTCGGTTTTATCAATACCCGCTTTAGCAAGTTTTCCTTCTGTTGCATAATTTAATTTAAAAACAGCTTTAGCATAATGTGCGAGTCGTTGCTTTTTATTCTCAAATTGGTTTTTAAGTAATGCAGGTAACACAATGGCAAGAGTTTGTGCATGATCTAATCCGTAAAGAGCTGTTAATTCGTGGCCGATAGCGTGTGTTGCCCAATCTTGCGGAACACCTTTCCCAATTAAACCATTCAATGCTTGTGTGGCACACCATGTTAAATTAGCGCGAACATCATAATTATTTGGATCCTTAAATACTTTTGCAGACTCTTCAATTAAAGTAATTAAAATAGCTTCACTTTGTCTATTTTGTAATGGTGAATTTACGTCAAATGTTAAATATTGTTCTGTGACATGAACAAACGGATCAATTATTCCATTTATAATATATCTCTCAGAAAGACTATAAGTTACAGTAGGATCAATAATTGAAAACTGTGGAAAAGAATGGGCAGACGTAAAATCCTTCTTTTGTCCCAAACTTCTTCGAGAAATCACAGCAAACGGATTCATCTCAGTACCTGTAGCTGGTAATGTTAATACACAACCAATTGGTAAAGCACTGTCTGATTCTGAGCCTTCTAGAATTAACCATGGATCATTTTTTTTAAATTTAACAGCATTTGCGATAAATTTACAGCCATCAATGACTGAACCACCACCAACTGCTAAAATAAAATCTATATTGTTTTTTTTACATAACTCTACTGCCTTTAATAAAGTTTCATATTCTGGATTAGGTTCTATACCCTGAAATTCAATTACTTGTTTATGCGCAAGAGCTTGTTTGATTTGTTCATAAATTCCGTTGCTTTTTATTGAACCACTACCGTACGCAAATAAAATTTTATTTCTATTAGTTAACAATGCTGGCAAATGCCCAATAGTTCCTTGACCAAACATAATTTTTACAGGATTATAATATTCAAAATTATACATAATCTTCCCTTTAATAACTTATAAAAATTGATATTTTAATTTTAATTCTCTTGCAGCTTTAGACTCATCTACTTTTTGTCTAAAAACTCTTTTAGGATATGTCATGGTTGCGTCCTCAGAATTTATAATTTCTTTTAAAGATAAAATAAAGCGATCTAATTCATTTTTATTCTCTGTTTCTGTAGGCTCTATCATAAGTGCGTTTTTAACACACAAAGGAAAGTGCACTGTTGGAGGATGAATACCATAATCAATAAGCGCTTTAGCAAGTTTATTGGTATCCCAATTTTTTTCTTTTAAATTTTTATCGTTAAAAACAACTTCATGCAAATGTTGGCCATCAATTGGAATATTTAACACACTTTTTAATTGTGATTTTAAATAATTAGAGTTTAAAATTGCATCTTCACTCACTTTACGAAGTCCTTCTGCCCCTAACGCCCTAATGTAACACCAAGCTCTAACAAACATTCCATAATTTCCATAAAAAGACTTAACTCTTCCTATTGATTTTGAATGAGAATAATTCATAAAATACTGATCATTGTTTTTTTCAATACGAGGAATTGGCAAATAAGGTATTAGTTTTTCACTCACAGCAATTGGTCCACTGCCAGGACCACCCCCTCCATGAGGAGTTGTAAAAGTTTTGTGCAAATTAAATTGAATAACATCTGCGCCACAATCTCCGGGACGACTTAAACCTAAAACTGCATTCATATTTGCGCCATCAATATATAAAAGTGCATCTTTTTCATGAAGAATTTGAGAAATTTCATAAATATTTTTTTCAAAAAAACCTAAAGTATTTGGATTTGTAATCATCATTGCAGCAACATCATCATTTAAAACTTCTCTAATTGCTTCTAAAGTTACATAACCATTTTCACCTGTGTTAACTTGAATGGTTTGAAATCCTGCTAAAGCTGCACTTGCTGGGTTTGTTCCGTGTGCAGTATCCGCAGTAATAATTGTTTTTTTACTTTTACCTTTATTACGATGATATGCTGAAATTAATAATAATCCAGTAAATTCTCCTTGAGCACCCGCGCTAGGTTGCAAAGAAACTGCTGACAATCCCGTTATCTCTTTTAAATCTTCCTGAAGCTCATACATAATTTGTAAATGACCTTGTGACCATTCTTCAGGATCGTAAGGATGCATTTCACAAATTTCGGAACTTCTTGCAATGTCTTCATTAAACCTAGGATTATGTTTCATTGTGCACGATCCTAACGGATAAAATCCTAAATCAATTGCACAATTCCAAGTTGAAAGACGTGTGTAATGGCGCACCACTTCAGGCTCTGATAATTCCGGAAGTTTTGCCGCTTTTTGTCTTAAGTAAGAAGAATATTTTTTATGTAACTCTACAGGTGGAACATCTAGTTTTGAAAATGCGATACCTCTAGCGCCTGGTCTTGAATTTTCAAATAATAAATTTTCTTCTAAAACAACATTTTGAGTGGTATATTTATTTAAAATACTCATTTTTATTCCCTTATCCAAATTTTTTGAAAATATCTACTAACTTATCAATTTCATCTCGAGTTTTTTTCTCGGTCACTGCAACCAACAAACCGTTTTTATCTTCAGGATAAAATCTTTCTAAAGAAACACCAGGAACAAAATTGAGTTCAATACACTTACTAATAAATTCTTTTGAAGATAAATTTAGATCAATAATAAACTCATTAAAAGATAATGAGTTTGGATATCTTAATTTTACTTTTCCAGTTTTTAATAATTCTGTCTTAGCGTATTCTGATTTTGCTAAATTTTGTTCACCTAATTCTACAAAACCACTTTTACCAACCAGAGCTAGCCAAATACTCGCCCATAAAGCACATAAATTTTGATTAGTACAAATATTAGAAGTCGCTTTTTCTCTTCTTATATGCTGCTCTCTCGTGCTTAAAGTTAATGTAAAACTCCTTTTCCCTTGAGCATCGATTGTTTCACCGCACAATCGACCTGGCATTTGCCTGACATAATCAATTCGTGATGTAAAAAGACCTAAATACGGCCCTCCAAAAGATTGTGGTAAACCAAAACTTTGTCCTTCTCCTATTGCAATATCTGCTTGATATTCTCCTGGAGCTGTAAATAATGATAAACTTAACGGCTCAGTAATATTAGAAACAAATAGTGCTTCTTTTGAATGAACCATGTTACTTAACAACTTCATATTCTCGATACATCCAAAAAAGTTTGGACTTTGCACAATAGCTAAGGCAACATTTTCATCTAACATATTGCGCAACGAATCATTTGAAGTCACACCGTTTTCATCAACTGGTATTAAAGAAACTTCTACCCCAAGATTTGTTAAATAAGTTTTTAACACTTCTACATATTCTGGATGGACACCTTTAGAAATTAAAATTCTTTTTCTATTTTTTTTTATTCTTAATCCCATTAGTACTGCTTCTGCCATGCTTGTTGCACCATCATAATGCGAAGCATTTGAAACATCCATATCAAAAATTTCAGCAATCATGCTTTGAAATTCAAATAACGATTGTAATGTCCCTTGCGAAAATTCTGGCTGATAAGGTGTATAAGAAGTTAAAAACTCACCTCTTAATGTTAATTGATTAACAACTGAAGGGCAAAAATGATCATAAACACCTGCTCCTATAAAACTTAGCGCATTTTTTTTGTTTCGGGAATTTTTAAATAAGAGATTAAGTTTTCTTTTAATCTCCATTTCAGATAAACCTTCTGTAATTGAAAGTTGATTTTTAAACCGTAAATTTTTTGGAATACCATTTAAGAGATCTTCAATATTTTTTATTCCACATGCTGCAAGCATTTCTTTTCTGTCTTGCTCAGTGGTTGGAAGAAAACGATGCTCTAACATAATTAGCTCCCTCAAAAAAAAAGACGGGTAGCAATACCCGTCAACCTAAATTTTTAAACTATTTACTGCGCTCCTGAGATATATTTTTCATACTCATCTGCGGTCATTAATTCTTCTGGCTGCTTTGCAATCTCGACCTTAACCAGCCAACCTTTATGATATGCATCTGCAACTAAACTTTCTGGCGCATCGACTATTGCATTATTTATTTCTACCACCTTACCTGTTGCGGGAGAAAATAATTCGCTTACCGCTTTTGTAGATTCTATTGTCCCAAAAGCTTTATGCGCTACTAAACTACTGCCTATTGCTGGTAATTCAATGTAAACAACATCACCAAGTTGTTCAAGCGCAAAACCTGTTACTCCTATAGAAGCTTTATCGCCTTCTATTCTTATCCATTCATGCTCTTTTGTATATTTTAGCTCATTGGGTAATGATGACGGCATAAATTTTCCCTTCTATTAAACGATTCCAAATAAAATACTAAGACTGAACACTACCGTGAACAAAAAAAGGTTTTTTTACTACGACAGCGCGTTTTTTTTCGCCTCGAACTTCAATCCATAATTGTGTTCCAACTTGAGAACTATTTGAACTAACATAACCCATTCCAATATTTTTTGACAAAGACGGAGAAGGGCATCCGCTTGTTACTATGCCAATTTCTTGATTTGGTTCTGATGTTGCAAAAATCTTGTAGCCACTTCTTCCTATTGCTTTATCAAGCATTTCAAAAGCAATTAATCTTTTCTGTAGTCCATTTTCTTTTTGACTTAGAAGTGAATTTTTACCGATAAAATTATTTTTTTCAAATTTAGTGATCCAAGACAAACCACATTCTAATGCCGTTGTTGAACTGTCCATGTCGTTTCCATAAAGTAAATATCCACATTCTAAACGCAAAGTATCCCGGGCTCCTAAACCACAAGGCTTAACTCCTAAAGATTTACCTGCCTGAAAAATTCCTCTCCACACCTTCACTGCAGCACTAGCAGGAATGTACATTTCATAGCCTAATTCCCCAGTATATCCAGTTCGAGCAATAATTGAGGGTGCGCCAAGAACTTTTCCTTCACTAAAATGATAATAATTTAAATTTTCAATTTTTATATCAACAATTGCAGATACTAAGTTACGACTCTGATGAACCTTGAACAGCAATTTGTGCATAATCACAACTTAAGTTTTCGAGAATCACTCCTTGTTGAGGTAAATGTTCTTTTAACCAAAGATAATCTTTTTCAATATTGCTTGCATTGACACAAATAAAGAAAGAGTCGATTCCTCGTCGATAAATAACAATATCATCAACTAATGTTCCATTTTCATAACAAAACGCATTGTATTGTGCTTGGCCAATAGAAATTTTTGAAACATCATTTAACGTCATGAGTTGCAAAAACTCAAGAGCGCCTCGTCCCATGATGTTAATCTCTCCCATATGACTGACATCAAAAACCCCAACCGCAGCTCTGGTACATTTGTGTTCGTCAATGATACCGGAGTATTGAACTGGCATTTTCCAACCAGCAAAAGGCACTATTTTTGCGCCAAATGCCACATGTTCATCATATAAGGGAGTAACTTTTAAATTTTGATCTGTAGACATAGGAGGCTACCTCACATTTCAGAAATTGCATGCAAGGTTCATACTCCTGTGACAAATCAAAAGAGTCAACTCAAAAAAATTTAATAATGCTAAACTATTTTTTTAGCATTTCTTTATTACGATTATAAAAATCTATTGCTTCGCTGACCACATTTTCAGCTTCAGTTTTGCCAAACCAGCCAACAATTTCTACTTTTTTGTTTTCTAATAGCTTATAAGTTTTAAAAAATTGCTCTAATTCTTTTAAATAATGTGGGTTAAATGCATCAACTTCTTTAATATCATTAATATGTTTAAACTGAGGATCATCACAATGAACTGCTAAAATTTTATCGTCCGCATCACCGCCATCAACCATCTTCATGTATCCGATAACCTTAACCTTCATCATACTAAGAGGTTGCACAGGTTCCTGACCAATAACCATAACATCAAGAGGATCACAATCATCGCAGTAAGTTTGTGGAATAAAACCATAGTTAATAGGATAATACATAGGACTAGAAAGAACTCTATCTAAATTTAATAGCCCTGATTCTTTATCAATTTCATATTTATTTTTCGAACCACGAGAAATTTCAATGATTGCAGTAACAAGTGAAGGAGGCTTATCTCCTATGCTGACTGCATGCCATGGATGCCAAGGATTTACTGACATAATATACTCCAAAAATTAGTAGCAATAACAAATCCTACCTTATAAAAAGTCATTACTGGTAGGACAGTGATAACGGTATGTTTTACATGCAGATTGCTCATTTGTGAAGAAAAAAATTTTGCTTAAAAAAATTGCTTAAAATTTGAGGTAAGTATGACAATTCAAAAAAAACCAAAACCAGTAAAATTAGAGTGGCAAGGGAGTATTTCTAATTCATTAAACTCATCTGACTCTGAAGCAGTCTCAATTAAAAACTCTGAAAAGAAAAACGAGGTACTTCAAGAAAAGAACGCTAAACACTTATCAGGAAAAGCTCACATCAAAATTGAAAAAAAGGGTAGGGCAGGGAAACCTGTCATCATTATCTATAATTTTTCAGATCCAGAAAGTCAAAATCAAGAAAGCTTAAAGAAACTCTGCGCCAGTTTAAAAAACAAACTAGCATGCGGCGGAACTATTGAAAATAACGAAATTTTACTTACAATCCGAGATGTAGAAAAAGTAAAAGCAGCACTTTTGAGCTTAAATATTATCATTTCATAATTCTTTTGTATAAAGGGAAAAATTTTGAAAATTTTTGATCAATTAAAAACTAAAATGCCCACAGATCTTCTCTTTAAATTGATGCGGTTTTGGCCTCCTTATTTAGGTGCAGGAATAAAAGTTAGAAATATTGATAATAAATTTTTAAGCTTAGATACTGAAATGAACTTAACTTGGTACAATAAAAACTTCGTTGGAACTCATTTTGGCGGCTCGTTGTATGCCATGACTGATCCTTTTTATATGCTAATACTCATTAAACAATTAGGTTCCAGCTATATAGTGTGGGATAAAGCTTCTAAAATTGAATATTTAAAACCTGGCAAAGGAAAAGTGAAAGCGCATTTTGAGTTCACCCAAGAAGAAATAGATGAAATTATTTTAAAATCTAAAGAAAAAAAGAAACACATTTTTAATAAAGAAGTTTTTATCTTTGATGAAGTAGGAGATATTGTAGCAAAAGTCGAGAAAACTCTTTATGTGAAAAAAAATTCTGCTGTTTGAAACCTTTTTTTTGCATGAAGTAAAAGATAAATCTATCTGTTGTTGTGCTTTTTACAATGGATATTTCATTGTAAATTTCTCCCTTTTAAAGCTACAAAAATGAATTTTTAGATTGTTCAATTAAAAATAATTATTTTTTAAACATCATAAATAGAGGTTGAATTGAAATGGTGGTGGGGTTTATTCTTGAACTTCGCTCAAAAAATTCCTTGAATTTTAAGCTTTAATCGATATACTAAAGTATATCGATTTTTTACCGATAGGCAGGAGATATATATGTGGGATGTCGAGTTTTGGGAAGACAGAAGAGGAAAAAGGCCAGTTGAAAAATGGTTTAAGGATCTTCCTAAAATTGACAAAAAGGAAATCGCTAAACTTTTTGGTCTATTGGAAACCTTTGTCTATGAATCCATGCCAAAAATCTGGGAGGAGGTTTATATGAGCTAAGAACTCGAACAAAAGGAGCTGGTTTTCGAGTTTACTACACTTTCCAAAATGAAAAACTGATTATTTTGCTTGTTGCTGGTGATAAATCAACGCAACAGCGAGATATTCAAAAGGCAAGAGAAATAAAGGAGAAATTATGAGAAAAAACTGGCGTGAAATTAGAAAAAACTATTTTACACAAGACGAATTAGATGAAATCAATCATGAAGTTTCAAAAGAAACAATACTGCTCAGAAAACTCCAAGATACCATTTCAAAAGAAGTCGCTGTTTATATGGCTAAAGAAAGCATTGGCTTTAATGAACTTATGCGTAGAATGCATTCAAGCCCAAGACAAATGTCGAAAATCATAAAAGGCGATTGCAACCTTACTATGCTCTCTATTGCTGAACTTGCAGCTATTATTGGCAAAGATGTTGAAATAACTTTTAAGTAAAAAACACTTTTTTGGTTAGAAACTAAAATAAATATTAATTGGCATAATTACAAGCGGCCTCATATGTCTCTCAATGACACAGTTTAAAGAGCACTCTCCTAACAATAATTGTACAGCATATTTTTTTTAGGGATTTTTACATTTGAAAAATCATTACAATTTCTAGATAATATTCCTGATATCTCAAGATTTGTATTCAATTTTTCGCAAAAATAAACAAATTTTTTTGCCTCAACCAAAGTTTTTACTAGATATAAAAATTAATATTATAATAATAATATATTTTTTCATAATTTTTTTTCAATTTCATTTAATTTTATTAATATATAAATAATACTAAAAATAACATAAAAAACCAACGCAAAATCTATTAAAACAAAAGCATATTCAGAAGATATAAAAAAATATTTAATAAAAATTAAAAATAAATTTAATAAAAAACCTATAATTTGACTTATAATTAAATAATCAGAGAATTTATCATTTAAAACTCTCCAATTTTCTATAGAAGAATAGCTTTTAAAAGTTCTATAACCTATAATTTTATTTATTTTTACTTTCCTTACTATAACAGAAATAATAAAAAAAACAAAAATAATCAAAAAATATAAAACATTGTGATGATACATTGATATTGCTTCCAAAACTATAAATTTTTATATAATTTATGTAGAAAATTTTAGATCTATTTTTTGATTTAAAATTTTATAATTATAATAATAATAAATTAAAAAAATTACTACAAATACAGAGGTTAAATTTAAAATAATAGTTTTCTGAGAAAAAATTAAATTAAATTTACTTGGCTCTGATAAATTTATGCCATTGTTATCAATAAAAAAAAGAGGTAAAAATAGCGTATTCCATCCTAAATGAATAGCCCAAGAAAAAGATATGTTAAAAAAAATCAGATAACCAACAATCCGAATAAACCCAAAAATAAACAATCCTAAAAGAGAAAAACCAGAAAGACATTCAGATACATGACGAATTGGATTTGTGTAAAAAATTTGATGTAAAATTGCAAAAAAAATCGCCAGTAATATTATTGATAAAAATTTTATATTAAAATTATTTATAGATTCTAATTTATTAACAAGAAAAAAACCTAATACAATTTCTTCTGCCAAAGTTTGTCCAATAATATAAATAAAAATACTTGTATTAATTTCATAAACAACATTATAATAATTAATATTAATAATCGATAAAAAAAGAACTAAAAATACTGAAAGCATTGTAAATATAAACAAAAATAAATGCTTTATCTTCCATTTTAGACCTAATATTTTTAAAAAATGATACTTATTAAACAATAGCAATAAACTTAACAATGTTATCGATGGACCAATAAAACCTATAAGCTCATACGTGTAACTAAAAATAAAATGAATAATAATAGTAATAATTTTTAATTTATTTATACTAATTGGCGCTATTTTAATAATGTTTATTCGCATTATAATTGCCATTTTTTAAAGAAAAAACAGATTAAAAATAATCTTATACAAATTTAAAACAATGTCAAGATATATAAAAATTAAAAAAATAACATAAATTTAAAATATTTTTTATTGTTTCACTTTTTTTAAATTTTTTACGCCTGCTATAAAATAATTTTTATGGCAGGCGTAAAACAATTCAAAATTCCGCTATTTAAGTATTACATACCCAAAGCTTTTTTAAGCGTAATTCCCATATCTGCAGGACTCATGGCAACGTGCAAGCCACAAGATTTCATTGCTTCAATTTTTTCTTCTGCAGTTCCTTTACCGCCACTAATAATTGCTCCAGCATGCCCCATGCGTTTGCCTTTAGGCGCGGTTTGTCCAGCAATAAAGCCAACAACTGGTTTTTTCATATTTCTTTTAATCCAATCTGCAGCTTCAATTTCTAGGTTACCACCAATTTCACCTATCATAATAATTGCATCTGTTTCAGAATCTTTTTGAAACATTTCTAACACATCAATAAAACTTGTCCCATTAATGGGATCGCCACCAATTCCAACACAAGTAGACTGCCCAATTCCTAATGCAGAAGTTTGGCCAACTGCTTCATAAGTTAACGTTCCTGATTTACTAATAATCCCAACTCTACCTGGGAGATGAATATGCCCAGGCATAATTCCAATTTTGCATTTATCACCTGGAGTAATAACACCAGGGCAATTTGGTCCAATTAAACGTGTGCGGCCATTCGCATTGTGCAATGCCTTTTTTACTCGCAACATATCTAAAACAGGAATGCCTTCTGTAATTGCAACAATTAGCTCAATACCCGCATCAATCGCTTCTAATATAGAATCTGCAGCAAATGGAGGCGGAACAAAAACCATCGTCGCATTTGCGCCTGTTTTTTTAATCGCCTCTTCAACGGTGTTGAACACAGGACGATCAAGAACCGTAGTGCCACCTTTACCAGGAACCACACCTCCGACAAGTTGTGTTCCGTATTCTGCGCATTTTTCTGAGTGAAATTTACCTGCACTTCCAGAAATACCTTGGCAAATAAGTTTAGTTTGCTTACCAACAAGAATAGACATATTTTTTAACCCTTTATGATCTTTTTTGTTACTTTACAGCTGCAACGATTTTTTGCGCTCCATCACCCATCGATGAAGCGTTAAGAATATTCAAGCCAGATTCACTGAGTATTTTTTTACCAAGATCTACATTTGTTCCTTCTAAACGAACAACTAAAGGAACTGTCAATCCTAATTCTTTTGCTGCTGCAACAATACCATTTGCAATCACGTCACACTTCATAATTCCGCCAAAAATATTAACAAATATACCTTTAACAGCCTTATCTCTTAATATAATTCTAAATGCTTGGGTTACTGTTTCTTGACTAGCACCACCACCTACATCTAAAAAGTTTGCAGGTTGTCCACCGGATTGTTTAATAATATCCATTGTTGCCATTGCTAAGCCTGCGCCATTTACTAAGCACCCAATATTTCCTTCTAGAGATACGTAGCTTAAACCATATTTTGATGCTTCAAGTTCTCTGGGATCGTCTTCTTGGTAATCTCTCATATCAGAGATATTTGGATGTCTAAATAATGCATTTTCATCAAAACTCATTTTGCAGTCTAAAATTTCTAATGAACCTTTTTTGGTTAAAACAAGTGGATTAATTTCTACCATAGAGCAATCATAAGCCATAAATGCCTGAAATAACCCTTTAAGAGTTTTGGCAAAGTCTTTTGCAAGAGGCGTCCCTAAACCAAAACCTAGCCCAATACTTAATTTACGAATTGTAAAATCTTGTAAGCCTACTGTTGGGTCGATATCTGCAGTAATGATTTTTTCTGGGTGTTTTTCTGCAACTTCTTCAATATCCATTCCACCTTCGGTAGATGCCATAACACCAATTGAAGCGGTTTCACGATTGACAACAAGTGCAAAATAATACTCTTTATCTATTTCACATCCTTCTGCGATTAATAACTTATGTACTTTTTTTCCTTGTGGACCAGTTTGATTGGTTACCAACGTCATACCAATCATTTTTTCTGCAATAGCAAACGCTTCCTCAGGAGTTTTTGCAATTTTTACGCCACCTGCTTTACCGCGTCCACCAGAATGAACTTGTGCTTTTACCACAGCAATTTTTCCATTTTTTCCGCAAGAAAGACTACGTGCAGCCCATTCAGCCTCAGTTGCGGTGTACGCAAGCTTGCCTTGAGGTATGGTAAGACCAAAATGGGAAAGAAGTTCTTTTGCCTGATACTCATGAATATTCATGAAATACTCCAAAAATAAAATGACAATTTAACAAATGAACAACTGCTCCCAGAAAGAAGTCAGCTGCCCTAACAATTAGCGACTTTACATTTATTTTCAATATAGAGAAAGGGGGGTATGAATCTACCCAAACATGACGCAAAGCAAAAATTTAACCTATCCAATATTAAGCAAAAAGGAATCATTTACTCACATCGAGACATGAAGTTTTAAAATTTAACCACAACAACACAACAATGGCTTAACAGCACAATAAAGGCGAGAGCAATTTTTTATTGCTAATTTAATAATTGTTTTTATAAAGTTAAATAAATTTTATATAAATATTTTTAAAGATATGTGTTATATTTTAATTCACTTTGTTTTATTAAAAATTTTTCTTCAGTCTAATAAAAACAAAATATTTTAAAAAAGGAGGCAGCATGTTTTGGTATGCAAGTGTTTTTATCTCATATATCATTATATTATTATTAGCAAATTTATTAAGTTGTAACATTAAAGATAAAAAAAGTTTACAAAATTATAATTCTGACAAATCTGTGAAAAATACTGAAGTTCAGATTAAGTATAAAACTATTCCTGCTGGTACCTGTAGCAACTACAAGATAATTTCTTCTTTAGATACAAAAATTGTGAATCAACATTTAAAATTAATTGATAGCGAAAATCAATTTTTTCTCGACAAAGATTTACAAAAAATTTGCGCATATAATGTTGTAATATTATCTAACACAGAGTCAATTAAGAAAATAGCTCATATTGGCGCTAGCGCTCATTTTGTTTTAGAAGATCAAATTATTTCAAATATTGTAACTGTATCTGAAACTCCAAGTATTGTTAATATTACACAATTAGGTCTGCAAACTTTTATACCTTTAGATGGTAATTCAGAGCCTTTTAGTATCTGGGTGCAACACAACATAAACGAAAAGTTTGAACGTTTAAATTCTATAGAAAAAATTACCGTTTTTGGAAATAAAAATGAAAATAACGTTTTATTTCAAATAAAAAAAGTACCAGAAAACGATTTTTCATTATTTTATCTTACAGTACCCAAAGATTTTTCTTATGGAAATTATGATTTAATTTTTCAAGTCAATGAAGCGGCTAATGTGGAGTTACTGTTTCCAATTCAAGTTGTACAAAAAGACGAAATTTTAGGATCTCCTGAAATTAAATCTATAGAAGTTCATCTTCTCAAAACACCTAATATTCCTAATAATTCAACAATTCAAATTGGGGAATGTGTTGATTACAGTGTCATTGCAGTCGATCTTAATGGGAAAAAGCATAGTATCACTAATATGAAACATTTGTATACGACATCTTTTTATCCAGAAAAAAGAGGTTTTTCCGTAAATCCTACAAAAGGAAAAATATGTGCATTTGAAGTTGATGGAACTAATAATTTATTCTATCCATCAGAAAATGAAATGGTTGAATTTCATGTTAAATACAATAAAGTAGCTAAAGAAGAGATAACAAATACTATTTCGTTGGTTGCCGCATTTACCAAAGAAAAAATCAAATTCACACCCAAAATTGCGTCTATAGAAATTCGTCTTTCCAATAATAATTCAACAATTCCAATTAATTCTTGTATTGACTACAATGTAATTTTAATAGATTCTGATGGAAATGAGCAAGATATCACTAAACAAAATTCGTACATAACATCCTTTTCCCCAGAACAAAGTGGTTTTTCTATGTATCCTAAAAAGGGAAAAATTTGTGCATTTCAAGACGATGGGAAACCTCCAGAGCAAAATAAGACCGTTAACTTTAACGTTAAATACAAAGTGATAGGTACTTATAAAGAGATAATAGATACTGTTTCATTAGTTACAGCAGCAGAACCCGAATTTGTCCTGCAGCAATACAATCCTATTTCAACAGATTTAAATGAATATAACTTAACTGCATATGCTGGATTAAAAACCCAAAATTTTAAAATTAATTTAATAAAAACTTTAGACAGAAGCCAAACTAGTTTTGCAAGCAACGAAGAAGATTTTGAAATTCTAGATGAAGAAAATCGTTCTATTAAACTCAATTCATTGCATGATCCCACTTTGTTTAATTTTATAATGCCAGAGTATGCAAGGGGTAACTATAACTTTACCTTGCGCATGAAAAAATATCCAAGCATCACGGCAGATTTTTCTGTTACTGTAAGATAACAGATTATTAAATGCTTAAGTTTTTTTTGATAGCATCAATTTTTGAAATAATTTCTTGCCATTCTAAATCAAAAGAACTTTCTTCTATAACACCGCCTCCAGCGCAAATTTTTAATTCATTTGCATTCCATTGAATACCTCTTATGGTGCACACACAAAATGAGTGGTTTTTATCAATTAAAACACCAAAAGGAGATGCATAATATCCTCTATGAGAGGATTCTATTTTACAATAATTTAACCATTTTGATACAGAATTTTTAGGCAATATACCCACTGCTGCTGTAGGATGAATTTTTTTTAGAATTTCAACAAAATTAAATTTTATATCATCAAAAATTTTAGCTGTAATATTCGTTTTTAAATGTACTAAACTAGAAAGTTGCAAAACTTCTGTATTTTCAATTAAAACATCTGCTATATTTGATAAAGAATATTTTAAACCTTCTATAACACAAAAATGCTCTTTTCTAATTTTAGAATCCATAATTATATCTAATTTATTAAAATTTTTATTATACTGCATTGTTCCTGCTAATGCTATTGTTTTAATAATATTATTTTCTTGCGTAAATAATAACTCTGGAGTGGCTCCAATACTACCCCAATTATTACACCAAAATCCATAAATATATGATGACTCACTTGAGTTTTGCAATAAATTTTTTATAAAATAAACTTTATGCTTTCTTTCTATTAAAAAATTTCCTCTTAAAAATGTAAAAGGGACTCCTTTTTTTAATCGCTGATTAATAATTTCATTCTTTAAAGATGAAAATCTATTAAAATAATAATCTTTTTCAACTTTATCCCAAATAATTTCTGGTTTTTCTGAGAATTCGTTATTCAATAAGTCAAAAAAATTAGAAAAACTTACATCATAAAATTCATCAGAAGTAAAAAAACTTTTTTCTTGGGACATGTAAAAATCATTTAAATAAAAACTTGGGTAACACTCAAAATTTGAAGTATTCAATTTCGGAATTAAGCAAAAAATTTTCTTTTGATTTGGTATACCAATAAAATACCCACATTCTAAAAATTTGTCTAAAATTTTCTTATTCATTTATGGATACCTTTAAACAATTTTCTTTATCTTATCAAGTTTAGCATATTAAAAAAATCCACAGGATAAGAAGAATTAAAATTTAATGCTTCTCCGGTAATTGGATGATCAAAACCCAAATGAACTGCATGTAACATTTGTCTGTTAGCATTTTTTGAAACTAATGAAAAAAGTTTTTTATCTGATATAATATAAGGGGGAATTTTTGAATACAAAGCGTCACCAAGAATACCATGGTTTAAATAACTTAATTGAACTCTTATTTGATGCGTTCTTCCTGTATGCAGCTGACACTCAACCAAAGAAAACAATCCACTACGTAATATTTCGTGTGTAATATAATTTAAAATAGCAATTTTTCCGCTACCTTCTTTTTGTACAGAAAACTTAATTCTATTTTTAGTATCTCTTCCATGCCAAGTTTCTATTTTACCCTCTAACGGCTGCAATTGACCAAAAATAATTGCATGATACTTTCGTATTTGTTTATGTTCTGCAAACTGTTTTGATAAATTGGTTAAAGCGAGTTGCGTCTTTGCTGCAACCATAACTCCGCTGGTATCTCTATCAAGTCTATGCACAATTCCTGCCCGTGCCGAACTGCCAAGTGAAGGCAATGCGCAACCACAGCGATTAAGCAATGCATTGACTAGAGTGCCAGAACTCACACCAGCTCCTGGATGAACCACCATTCCAGCCTGTTTATCTATAACAATTACATGTTCATCTTCAAATAAAATATTTAAAGGAATATCTTCTGCCTGTGGACTAATTTCTTTATCAAATACAAAAGACAAGTCTACTTCAACTATTTGATTTGTTTTAAGTCTAAACGAAGGCTTTTGAAATTTGTTATCAACTTTTACTTTTTTATTTAATATTAATTTATTAGAATAAGAACGACTTGGAATCACATCAAAAACACGAGTAATAAAAACATCTAATCTTTCACTATTAAATTCATCTGTTACAATGAGTTGCGTAATGCTATCCATACGTTGTCAACCTAAGTATTTAGCCTAAGGATGACAAAATTACCTTTTTTTAATCAACCTTTTTTGGCCTCTATAGAGATCCATTAATGCTTCAACAAGATCCTTTCTGTCAAGACCTAAGTAATTTAAATAAGAATTAAAAAAACCTCTTGCATAAACCTCTGCGGGCAATTTATCAAATGAGTCTATTTCAATTGCTTCAAGATAATTTTTACTTACTTTAATTTTACTAGACATCTCATCTAAATTTACATTCATTTTTTCTCTTAATATTTTAAGAATTTTTCCAGAAATTTTTTCGTATGTTGATATAATATCCTCTAACTCTTTTATATTTTCTTGATTTTCTGCATTGTAAGCTCTAACTCGATTATTTAAATTTGTATCAGAATGAGATTTAGAAAAACTTTGCTGATTTTTATAAAAGTTTTTAGGATTTTCATAATTTTTTTTCATATAAATTATATTATCTTCTTTATTATAACTAGTTTTAACAGGATTTGGTTTTGCTATAGGTAGCAAAGATGCAGAAATGACAACATCTTCATTATCTGGTGAAGCATCTTGTTCTATATAATTAATTAATTCTTGAAAAGCATTTTCTAATTGATCATAATAAACCAATCCCTCTTGTTGTTTTCCTTGAAATTTTTCGTCTAAATATTTTCTTTTACTACGATATGCTATTTCTATTTTATTAATTGATAAATCACCGTCTTTTATATCTAGAATTTCTAACGGATTTATTTTTTTATTTGCAACATTCATAATTTTATCCAGCTTTTTCTAAATTATCTTTTTTAACATCTTGCATAAAAATTTTTGTTAATTTATCGGTAATATTATTTATATTAACAGCGATTGTAGATAAAGGATAATCAAGTACTAAGGGGCGTTTAACTCGTACTGATTTCCATACTGCATCATCATATTTAATAGAGCCTAAAAATTGAGATGTAAATCCAAAGTAACGATTACAAATAACAGACATCGATTCACCTAAATTTTTATCTTCTTTTGTTCTTACCTGATTCATAATAATACCAATATTTGTTGCTTCAATCATATCTTTAATTTGTTTCCCAACTTCACTATATTTTTGTGAAAAATTCACCAACTGCGAAAATGGTGTTTCTGAGTTTTTAGGGTTTGAGATTTGATTTAAAAGTTCTTTTTCAATAGATTCTTCAATATCAAATGCTTTACAAATACTTTGAATTTTTCTATATAAAATGCTCTTCATAAATACATACGCATTTTCAATACTTGTTGGTTCAGGTGCAACAACTAAGATACCACCATGAGAAAAAATAAAAAAATCTAGGGTATGAACATGAGTTCCGGCACCTAAATCTAATATTACAAAATCAGCATCCAATTCTTGCAGTCTTGTAATTAACTTAATTTTTTGCGAACTTTGTGGTTTAACTTGTTGCCAAAATTCCTGCCCGCCACCATATAATGTTAAATTTGGAAGGCAACAATTAATTCCAGTTTCTTCTAAGGACGAAACATTTCCATGAATAAAATCAGCGATTCCAATGCGAGGTGTTGGTACACCAAGACAAGTATGAAGATTTGCCGCTCCTAAATCTAAATCAACTACAGAAACTTTATATCCGAGAGAGGCTAATCTCACACAAATATTTGCAGAAATAAAGCTTTTTCCAATACCACCTTTACCCCCTCCAATCGAAATAATTTGGGGATTTCTTTTTTTTGATTGCGATACTTTAACATCTTTATTAGCTTTAACGGGTTTTTCTTCTTGAGAATTTTTTCTTTCTGCTGCTTGATAACCATAAGGATGTTCTAGATCATTTGAAACTGATTCATCGATATTTGGCAAATCGAAAAAAGGTGAATCATGATTTTCTTGTAATTCTGAATTTAAATTTAATTTGTGATTTGCATAATCATCAGAATTATTTGTATTCGAAACATAGTTTTCTTGTGATATTTTTGCTTGAAAATTTTCTTTTTCAGTGTTTTTTTGATTATTATAATAAGCTCGTATAATTCTTTCAGTAAAATCAACTGTTTCTTTACTATTTGATTTGAAAATCCCTTTCGCAACAGTTTTTAACATGCCCCGCCACCTTAAAATTATTCTGGAATATCCTTTATTATCGGACAATTATTGTAATCATGAGAGTAATTTTTTGCAGTGCTAAAAATGCTTTGTCAAATAATACAGTGTTTTAAGCAACTTGCTCCTAAAAGCAGACTCAATTTTTGTATTATTTAACAAACAAGGCGGGTAAGCATTTTAAAATACTTAAGAAATTAAGCATCAAAACATATTTATTTATTTTGATTAGATTTTGGGCCATGGGGAGCAAAATTACCGTTTTGATCCACTTCTCTTAAATATTTTATTCCTTCAACTTTATGAAAAAAGTCTCTTCCATTTAATTCTGTAAGTGAAATTACAAAGAAAAGTAACATAAAAAGTACTGCGGAACCAAAAACAAATGAATAAAATTTATCTTCATGAATAAGTTCCATAAAAAACATGGCTACAAGGACTGTCTGTACAATAGCTACAAAGATTAATAATCCTGTTATGTACAACCCAGGAATAGGTAGTTTTGAAATTCCAATATTTATAAAAATCATCACGAGTAAAGCAAAAAAGATTTTTAAATATAAACTAACTGGAAGCAATTTATGCTCATCGTGCTTGTTTTCTCCTGAGGTATAATTCTCAGGAGATTGCTTATTTATTTTTGTAAAAAAACTTTTAAACATTTTTCTCCCCTTCCATCACTTTGCTAAATAAAGCAAGGGATACAAGAATATCCAGACAATATCTACAAGGTGCCAAAATAAACTGGTATTCTCTAAAGAAACATAATTTTCTGAATTAAACTCATTCTTAAGTGTACGCACCAACATCCACATCATTAAGCCTAAACCAACAACAATGTGCAAACCATGCATACCTGTCATAACATAATATAAACCAAAAAATATGTGGGCATGCATATCTTGTACTGGAGCTTCTGGGATAGGATTGAAATACTTTCCTGGATAATATCCTTCATGGAAGTGCATTCCCCATTCAGCTGCTTTAATTGTTAAAAATAGAAAACCGCAAGCCATTGTTGCTAGCAAAAACTTTACAGTTGCATTTTTATTATTCGATCGCGCAGAACGCACACAAAGACTCATTGTTAAAGAACTAATAAGTAGAATAATACTGTTTATTCCACCTAGTCTCCAATCCATAGACGTTTGTGCCTGAGCAACCATTTCGGGATACATAGAGCGCACAAATCCAAACGCACAAAAAAGACCAGAGAAAAATAACAGCTCTTGCCCCATGAAAACCCACATCCCAAGCTTTCCAGCAGACGTTTGCTGTTCCATGCTTTTAAAATGATGGGCTAAATATTTTGGATGAGCCTCGCCACCGTGGCTATGATCAGTCATAGATTAGTGTCCTCCTGCCTTTATAGGTTTTATAAGCTCATCAAACTCATAAGGGCCATGGGTTGAAATTGGTTGCTTTTCAAAATTGTGTTCAATAGGAACAATTGCTGTTTCTGTCCATTCCATTGATTTTGCCTTCCATGGATTTGCATGGTTTTCATTTTCTCCATAAAAAATTGAATGAAGCCAGTTAAACAAAACAATAAATAGCCCAACTGCAAGAATAAAGGATCCAATTGAAGAGAGAAGATGAAACGAATAATACTCAGGCAAATAATCGTAATAACGCCTTGGCATTCCACGACTTCCCATTATAAATTGAGGAAAAAATGTTAGGTTAAAACCAATAAAAACAACAACCGAACTAATAATTCCCCATGTTTGATTAAATTTTTTACCGGTAATTTTAGGCCACCAATGGTAAATACCACCAATCCACGCAATTAATGTGCCTCCCATCATCACATAATGAAAATGTGCAACTACAAAATATGTATTATGAAGATGAACATCTGTAGATAATGCACCTAAAAATATACCAGTTAAACCACCAATTAAAAATAAAAATAAAAATACAAAAACGTAACACATTGGTGTCGTAAATGAGATTGACCCTTTGTATAATGTAGCAACCCAACTAAATACTTTAATTGCAGTAGGAACTGCTACCGCATACGTCAACAATGAAAAAAAGACAGAAGCCAAAGCAGACTGCCCACTTGTAAACATATGATGGCCCCAAACAAAGAAACCGATAACAGCAATACCAATACTAGAAATAGCAACAGCTTTATAGCCAAAAATATTTTTTCTAGAATGTGTTGTTACAAGCTCACTAACAATACCAAATGCAGGTAAAATCATAATATACACAGCAGGGTGAGAATAAAACCAAAAAAAGTTTTGAAACAAAATCGGATCGCCACCTAAATTAGAATCAAAAATTCCTATTCCTAACAAACGCTCAATTGCAACCAAAATTAATGTTACACCAACGACAGGAGTAGCAAGTACTTGAATAACACTTGTTGCATATATAGCCCAAACAAATAACGGCATCCGCACCCAAGTCATTCCGGGGCCCGCATTTTATGCACTGTTACAATAAAGTTAACACCTGTCAAAATTGAAGCAAAACCTAGTATAAATGCACCAAAAACTGCTGCAATAACAGAAGTCGACGTTTGAGTACTATAAGGTGTATAAAACGTCCAACCAGTATCTAATCCACCAAATGCAATTGTATAAACTAAAAATAATGCTCCAACGATATACAAATGAAAACTAATTAAGTTTAACTTCGGAAAAGCAACATCTTTAGCACCTATCATAAGAGGTAATAAAAAATTGCCCAATGTTGCTGGAATAGAAGGAATAATAACCAAAAAAACCATTATAGCGCCATGAAAAGTAAATGCTTCGTTATAATGATCTGCACTAATCATATATGATGTTGCTGTTGCATTTGGAATACGGACTTGCATCAACTCTGCACGTAGTAACAAAGCAAAAAGACCTGCCACTAAAAAAAACAAAGCGATTGAAACAAAATACATCACTCCAATTCTTTTATGATCAACACTAAATAACCAAGATAAAAAACCTTTTTTTGCTGTTAAGTAATTTGTACCCGTGTCATGATGAGAAGACAACATATCAGCAAAAAATACTGGCTTTCCGATATCTCTTTTTTGCATAAAAAAAGCTCCTAAATAACCTTAAAATTTATTATTTTAATGACTTTATATATTCGACTAGAGCATTAAGCTCTTTATCATTGAATTGTCCTTGATAAGATGGCATCACAGATGGATATCCAACTACCACGCGAACATTTGGGTTTAAAATTGACTCTCGAATATAATTGTCGTCAAATTTTACGGTTTCTTTTTTACCGTTTGCCAAAATTATTGCTTGCTCCTCATTATAAGAACCAAAAAGTGGTGGCCCAACAGATCTTACTTTAGATTTAGAAACATCATGACACGAGGCACAAGCGCCTTTGCCTTCAAATATTTTTTTACCTAATTGAGCAGGAGTTAATCCAGCGCCTTGCGCAGCGAGCATTGCTTTTTGGTATTCTGGTTCAGATACAACGCGAACATAACGTACCATTTGCGAATGTTTAGTACCGCAATACTGCGTGCATAAAATGGGGTAATTTCCTTCTTTTTCTGCTTTAAACCAGAGAACTGTGTATTGATTAGGTAAAACATCACGATTAATTCTAAAATCAGGGACGTAAAAACCATGAATTACATCAGCAGAAACCATTGTTAATCGAACAGGAGTATTAATAGGAACAATTAAGTCAGAAGTTTCTGCTCCACTTTTTCCATCTATAAATAACCAATCCCATTTTCTACCAATTACTTTAACTTCTATTGAATCTTGTGGCGGTTGGTTTAGCTTAACCCAATCTAAAAATCCCCAAGCAAAAATTATAATAAAAAGAATTGCAGGTATAACACTCCAAATAATTTCTAATTTGGTGTTACCATGAATATCAGTGGTTCTTTCTCCTTCTTTCTTTTTACGATACTTCCATGCGAAGTACACCATAAATCCAACTACGACAATAAAGAAAAATACGGATAAACCATAGATAAAGTAAAATAAGTTATCCTGGCCACCTGTCATAGGAGAAATATTTTGCGGTAACCAAAATGACCCCTGCCATGTAGTGTCTTGTACTGCTGTTCCTGACACGTTTGTACTCCCTAATTAACCTTCTTGCGTTTATCACGCCAAAAAAAGTATCCTAAAAATAAAATTAACAATAAAACAGTAATTGAAGCTGCAATTCTAAGAATCCCTATCGCAAATGCATCGTATTTTCCTGTTGTGGGATTGTAATGAAAGCACGTTAATAAAACCTGGTCTGTTGGTGATCCTATTTTATTTTTAGATGCATCCATTAATGCAAATTTTATATCTCTTGACTTATACGTAATTCCATAAAGATAACTAGAAATTTTACCTTCAGGTGTAATTACAAAAATTGCTGCCGCATGTGCAAATTCATTGCTAATTGGATCATATTTATAGTAAAATCCAAGCTGATCCGTCAGCTTTTTAATATTATTTTCATTTCCTATGTAAAATTTCCAATCCGCATTGTCTTGCTGCGTAAGTTTAACAAACTCTAGTTGTTTTTCTTTTGCAACTTCAACATGATCTGTTGGGTCAAAACTCACTGTAACAACACGAAAATCTTTACCTATTGGCCATGCTAAATCTTTTAAAGTTTTAGCAAAATTAAATAATTGAATTGAACAAAGAGTTGAACATCTATAGTAATTTAATGTTAAAATAACAGGCTTGCCTATGCTTAACATATCTGAAATTTTTGTTAATTTTCCATTTTCATCTGTAAAAGTTAAATTAAGATCTAATTGTTTTCCTAAATGTTCTTGAATTGAGACGCCTTGCATGACTTTTGGCAATTCGCTTGCAGGTAATGCTCCAGGAGCTAAAGCCCTTTTTTGCGAAGGCATAGAAACTCTTTCATCAAAAGCAAAGACTCTCTTTTGAGATAAAGAGAAAAAAATTGCGATTGAAATGAAAAAAAAACATGACTTCAAAATTTAAACCCCTTTAATGATCAGCGTTTTCTTTTAAAATAATTTCAATAGATTGATTTATTGGTATTTGATATAAACCGTTGTCAAGCTTTTTATATGTATTTAATAATTCGTTTTGGGATTGAACATAATTTAATCTGGTTTCATTACCCATTCCCGTATTCATAGCATCAGAAAGAGAACTACTTGTTTTCCATAAAAGAGTATAAGTAATAGCTGCGACAACTAGTAAAAAAGCAAAAGAAAGTAAAACAATAATCGAAGTCACCAATACAGGAGGACGATCTGGCTCGTCTTCTTGCGAGCTTGAATCATGTCCCGCTGAATGAATAAAAGGAATACCTTTAGTATATTTCAACATTTCATTACCACCTTAAACGTTTTCGTAATTCATAGACTCAGGCAAAAAAGGATCTTTAATTGGAACAAGAGCTTTTCTACGAGCAATAACTCCAAATAGAGCAACAAAAAGTCCACCAATGCCTAGAAAACAAAAAATGTCTATAAAACTAAACTGTGGACCATGTTCGTATTTGGAGGGCATTACTAACCAATAAATATCTAAGTAATGCATTATAATCATCCAAACTGAAACTCCAACCAACATAGAGCGAGAACGCTTAGCCCTTCTAGCCATTAAAAATAAAAATGGAACTAAAAAGTGACCAATACACAAAGCAATCAAAATATATGACCACCCGTGACTTTCTCTCACTTCATACCAAGCTGTTTCTTCTGGAATATTGCCATACCAAATTAATAAATATTGAACAAAAGCCGCATATGCCCAAAAACAAGTATGACCAAAAACTAGTTTTCCTAAATCATGATAATGCTCAACAGTAACAACTTCGCTTAATGATTTTACATTCTGTAATAACCTTGTTGCAACTGTTAAAACTGCAAAGAAAACCATGTAACAACTAGCAAAAAAATACAAACCAAATATTGTAGAATACCAATGAGGATCTAAAGACATAATCCAGTCAAAAGCGGCAAACGTAACACAAAATCCAAGAACTATTAAAAATGGGTAACTCGCATTTTGCAATTTACGCGTTATTTTATAATCTCCTGTTTCGTCTTGTAATGCAGAGTACTTCGCAAAATACATAGCAGCCCAAGTAAACATGATCATATAAAAAATAGCGCGAATATAAAAAAACGGAATGTTTAAATACCATTGTTTTGACTGAATGATCTTATCAGCCATAGCCTCTTCGCTTAACCAATGATGATATAAAGTAGAAGTTCCCAAGGCCATTATAATTAACAAAACAAAAAATAACGGCATTGTCATTGCAATATTTTCTGCTAGCCTACGAACAACAACACTCCAACCCGCTTTTGTTGCAAACTGAATTAAAACAAAAAACACAGCCCCAATTGCAATACTCAAAAAGAATAGCCACCAGGTATGAAATGAAAAGAAAAAATACTCAGCATCTGATCTTCCAAACATAAAGGCAATTAACAATGCAATTAAGCCCACCGCAGAACCTGCTAGCGGCAATTTTGCAAACAAATGATCTTCCGGGAGAGAGGCATTATCTTTTGTTAAAATTATTTTATTGTGACCGCTGCTCATTTTTTACTCCAACCATTTTTTTCACGAACATCTTGAGGAATATTTTCTAATTTTGCGGTTCTAGAAATTTGAAGTGCGCGAACATATGCAACCACAGCCCATCTGTCTTCTACAGATAATTGCGCAGCAAAACCAGGCATATTCCAATTATTCACACCATTACGCACAGCATCATAAATTTTACCAACACTCAAGTTGAGTCTGTCTTGATCATGTAAATTTGAAGGCCTAATAGAACCACCTGCGCGTTGCGTAACTAACCCATTTGAATCACCCGCATAACCATGACATGGTGCGCAATAAATATTGTAGCCCTCTTGCCCTTTTTTAAGTAACTGAGATGTAAGTTTTATTGGATATTTCTTAACCCATACTGGATTTTTTTCAGAAGAATTTTGCTCAAAACCGTAATACAATGGAAAATTTGTTTTTTCTTCACCTTGAGCAACAGTTCCTGCTACTGGTTGACGATTTGATAAACCATCTTTATAAAAATCATTTTTTGATTGTGGATCGTAAGATGTTTGTTCAACCATATTCTGAATAGGTAAAATTGGTGGTTCCTGACTTTTTTGACCTCGACATCCAGAAAATATTATGGAGGCAAGCGTAAGACTTACACAAGGTAACAGTATTTTTTTATTGAAATTATTTCTAATCATAAAGTTACAGCTCCACAACTTCTACTTGAGATGCACCCAATTCTCTTAAAAATTCAGAGGTTTTAAGCTCATCAAACTTAGGATCACTTGCTTCTATCGATATAAAAAACTTATCATCACTTGCTCGCTTAAATGATTCGGAGCGAAACAATGAATGATACCATCTTGGTAACTTATTTAAAGCGAGCATGCCTATTAAACAGGCAATTGCAGCGGAAAGTACTGCGCATTCAAATGCAGGCAAAAAATATCCTGTTAATCCCCAAAACGGCTTACCTGCAACAATAAATTTATAATCAACAGCATTCATCCACACCCACGTTGCACCACCACCTAAACCACATATCGTTGCAGTTGCGCCAACAATCCAAGAAAGCTTACTTTGTGGTAGCCCCATAGCTTTATCTAAACCATGCACAGGAAATGGAGAGTGAGCGTCCCACTTTAAAAATCCTTTATCTCGCACTTTTTCACAAGCATGATAAACATCAGCAGCAGTTTCAAATTGTGCTAAAATCCCATAAATTGGTTTGTTATTTGTCATAAAATCAATTCCTCCACAGCCATAACCGCTCTTTAAACAAGCTCGGGATTTGCGTTACGAATTTTCGCTAGATAAGTTGTCCTAGGTTTCGTGTTTAATTCCCCAAGCAATGAATAATTACGAGTATTATCTTTAAGCTGAGAAACGGCTGAGTTAGAATCCGCAATATCTCCAAATACAATTGCATTGGTTGGACATACATTTTGACATGCTGTTAATACAGCCCCGTCAGGAATTATACCATCAGAAGTCTTTTTAAAATGTGCACGTGCTTTATTAATTTTTTGGACACAATAAGTACATTTTTCCATAACTCCTCTAAAACGAACTGTTACGTTCGGATTTTTTTGCATTGCATATAGAGGATTTCTTTCATCGTCTACTTTACTGTAATTAAAAAAGTTATATCTTCTGACTTTATAAGGACAGTTATTTGCACAATAGCGAGTGCCTACGCACCTATTGTAAGCCATATCATTTAAACCATCAGGACTATGCACCGTTGCTGCAACGGGACATACAGCCTCGCATGGAGCGTTTTCGCATTGTTGACAATTAATAGGCTGAAATGCGGCACGCATTTCAGGATTATCAACATCACCTGTAAAGTAACGGTCAACACGAATCCATGCCATTTCTCGATTTTTAAATACTTCCTGTTTGCCAACCACAGAAATATTATTTTCTGCCTGACAAGCTACCGCACAGGCATTACAACCAATGCAAGTATTCAAATCAATTGTCATACCCCATTGCTGACGAGCCCATTTTTTCTGTGCCGGATTTTCGGGAAATTTAAATAAATTATTTTTCTGTTTTTCAATTGGTAATAACTCGTTTTCTAATACAAAAGACGGGTTTGACTTAAATTTAGCAAGAGTCGCTTCTCTTATAACTGGAGGACGATCTTCTGCAACATTTGGAGTACCGGACATAGAACCATGCTCTTGTGTAGAAACAAGAGAATATGTTTTACCCGTTTTACGAATTGTTAATCCTGAACCGAACCAAGAATCGGAAGTTCGAATTAAATTTGCATTAAATCCGCTGCCACTTGCAACCTTCCCAAACTTACGTCCATAACCAAGATGCAACACGGCGGTAAAATCAGATACACCCGGAGTTTCCCAAACAGCAACTTCCATACTACGATTTTGATATGTAATTTTGACAAGATCAACTTCTGACTTTCCTGGCTTTGGTCTAGCTTGCAAACCAAGCGCTTTTGCTGTTTTTGGACTAATTAAAAGAGCATTATCCCAAACCAATTTTGTAATTGGATCAGGAGTTTCTTGCATCCAAGCATTATTAGTATAATGACCATCATAAACAGTTCTGTCTAAAACAAAGTCTATTTCTAATGATTTTTCGTTTGGATCAATTAGCTTTAAAGTTTTTGAATAATTAGAAGAAAATTCAGCAAAAGAATAATTACCGTGCGAAATTGTCTCTTTTGAAACATCAGAAATAAAACCTTGACTTAAATAAGTACGCCAAGAATTTTCAAAATTTGTTACATTTTTAATTCTATTATGCCAATAATTTTTTACCAATTGGTAACCAGACATATCATCATTTAAACGAGATAATAAATACACAAAAGAATATTCATCAACACAATCATCAAACAAAGGAGCAATAAGCGGTTGCATTATTGCGACAGTTCCGTCTGACGCACGTGTATCACCCCAAGTCTCAAGAAAATGAGTTTTTGGAATATAATATTTACAGCTCTTTGACGTTTCATCTAAAGTATATCCTAGATAAAAACTATCTTTAACTTTTGTAAACAATTTTTCTAAATTATAATTTGCAGGCAATGCATAGACAGGATTTCCACCAATAACAACAAGAGTTTGTATAGAATTATTATCTAATGCACTTTTTAAATTGGCAAAACTACTTAATCCTTTTGGTTTGGTAGTATGTGATACCAAATTGAGGACTTTTCCTACCGCGCCTAAGCCCAAATTAATAGCAAATGCCAACGTATGAACCCAAGATGGTTGTCTATCACCAACTATGACTAAAGCAAGACCATTTTGTTGGTAAAGATCTTTAGCGCATGATTTAATAAGTTTTACTAAAGGCTCAGGAAAAACTCTTTTATATTTTAAATTTTCAGCAACTTCAGATGGAAACTTCACACCAAAAGTTGAATTTAATTCTGCAGCAACAGCTATTAAAAACTCTCCAAGACGTCCGCTACGAAGAGTAAAATGGTGATCCGCAATCGCACCTGTGGTAGAAAAATTTGATTCCACGCTATATAAGCGATTCATTGAAGACTTTGGATCAGCAACTTTTCTTTTCTCTGCAAACTGTCTTGCATTTTTGACACTATCGCCTTCAATTCCCATAAAGTCAGAGTCTAAAGCCAAAATAACATTTGCATTAAGTAGATTATATGAAACGTCTGCCGGAGATTTTGCAATTTCGGAAAATGAATTCACTCTGTTGCTTGAGTAAGTTGTATCTTGTTCTACAACAATTGCCTTAGGATAATTTGATTTAAATTCTTCAATTAAACTTGCAAATGCTAAAGAATGATTTGCTTCATACACAAGTGCTAAATCACTTCCTTCAGATTTTTTAGATTTTTCTAGAGCTTTTTTAAGAGCAACTTTAAGATCTTTTTTAGCAATTTTTTGTCCTGAAAGTAAGCAATTTTGCCCTCTATCTGGATCGTACATATTAAGAATTTCTGCTTGTGCAAAACCGTTTGAAGAACCAATTTTACTTCCCGCTATAGGGTTACTTGTAACGTGACGCGAGTTCCCGTCAATTTTTGTAGGGCGACCATCCGTACTTGTTACCATCAACCCAAGAATTCCACCTCCAATTTTTGCTGAAGTTGTATAGAACTTAGGTATTCCAGGAGTTGTATCTTCTGGACGATTATTTTCTGGATAAATATGCTCTTTAGGACGTCTTATACATCCTGTTGACGCAACTCCAGCAAGCGCCATGGATGCGCCAATAATCTCTAAAAATTTTCTTCTGTGAACACCTGGTCGTAGCTCAAGTTCACTTGCTCCGTGAGGAAATTCGCGTTGCATTTTATTTAGAAAATTTGGCGAATTTTCTAAATCTTCTACGCTACGCCAAAGTATCTGCTGTTTGTTTTGTTCATCATTGGAATTGAACTTTGTCATGGTGCAAACTTTCCAATCAAAATTTGTTACTTAACGATATTACAAAAAATACTCGTCTTAAAATTTAATTAATAATGACAAGCTCCGCATGCTTCAGGAGGTTGTATTAATTTATTTTTATAATCTGGATCACTCAGTGGTTTATAGTTTACTGAATGAGGATCGAAAACCATATTTGTAAGTTGATCTTGAGGTCTAATATTTGGCAGTGGATTGCGATGGCAATCAAGACACCAACCCATACTCAAAGGACTCACCAAACTAATCACTTCCATTTTGTCAACTCTACCATGGCACGACACACAACCAACGCCCGCGTTTAAATGCGCGCTGTGATCAAAATGAGCATGTCTTGGCAAGGAGTAAACATGAACCCAAGGTATTGGTTTTTTATTGTTATAACTTTCATGTAAAAGCTTTAAACGCGGACTTTCTTTCTTTACTTTATTATGACACCCCATACATGTCTCAGTAGGTGGCAGAGGAGCTATGGAAGTTTTCTCTACTCCACTATGGCAATATCGACAGTCCATTCCCATTTGCCCAGCATGAAGCTGGTGACTAAACTCAATTGGTTGTTGAGGTTCATAACCTACAGCCAAAAATTTTGGCGAAAAATAGTACCAAATTCCAGTAACTAAAGTTACCACTAGCAAAGGAATACCTATACCAAGATATAAAGGAATTCGGTTTGTCCATTTTGGAAATATCGGTTCCACGGCACCACCTAAAATATAGCAAAAGCTAAATAATAATTAAAAAATACTTTAAATAAAGTAACAACATTCTCACAATAGAAAATTCACTGAAAAGGAACTCTCCAACGCTATGTTGCGAAAGTGTTCTATCGGATCATCACAATACGAGCAAGAGCTCCATCTTAGATCATTAAAAACATTTTCTAAACTCTTAATGTATCAGAAATTTAAATTTTCTCGCCCTAGGGATCAAATGTCAAGATAATAAACAAAAGTGTGGCTATCGAAAATGAGAACTATTCTCAAGAAAAAATTTTATATTTTTAAATTACAAATTCATTATAAACCAAAACAATCTATCTACAACAAGACCAAGCACTAAAAGAGGTAAATAAACAAGTGAAGCAAGAAAAAATTTTCTAGGCCAACCCGCATAAACTTTTTTTTCTAATCCTTTAATGCTTAAACGAAGAAACCAAATACCAAGAATAATTGCAACTCCTAAATATAAAAAACCACCAACTTTTAATGGAACAAGTAATACACTAAAAATAAAAAGCACAAATGACCATATCACAGCTTGAATTTTTGAAAGGTACTCTCCTCTAACAACAGAGACAACTTTAATTCCTGCATTGATATAATCTTCTTTATGATAAATTGAAATTGCAATAAAATGTGGCATTTGCCATGCAAATAAAACTCCAAAGAGGATAAGTCCTTCTAAATCAATTTTATTTGTCACCGCAGTCCAACCGAGAAGTGGCGGCATGGCTCCAGGAAATGCTCCAATTACAAGAGCTAGCGGCGTTTTAAACTTTAAAGGCGTATAAATAAGACAGTACGCAAAGATGGCACTCACAGCCAATAACGCTGTTAATAAGTTAACAAAATAAGTCAATATAACAATACTAAGAATACCTAATAATATTGCAAAAAAAACAGCGTAATAAGTTTTCATTCTTTTCATAGCCAATGGCCGAAACTTTGTTCTTCTCATTAATCTGTCAGTTTTTCTTTCATAAATCATATTAAAAGCGTTTGCTGAAGCAACAGAACATGCGGTTCCTATAAGAGTCATTACAAAACTTAAAACCGATATGCTTCCAGGGGCAATAATAACTCCACCTGCCGTCATCAACACACAAAAAAATAAGATCCGCGGTTTGCTCAATTCTATGAAATCATAAAAAGTATAATTTTTTTTAGACATTTTTTATTTTTTTTCCAAAACACTATTGTTATATGCTACAAAGCTTTTGCTGCATTTTTACAGTAATCTCCAATAACTTGCCAGATATCTCCACAAGCTTTTTTTTGTCTTTTCAAAGTTTTATTTTGCATATATGGACTGCATTGTTTTACTCCAAAGTTGTAATCATATATTTCTTCATTAAATTGTTTACATTGCGAAGTTTTATCTGAATTTGCTAAACAAACTTTTATCATGCGCGATACTGTAGAATCGCAAAGTTGTGTCATTGCATCACATCCTTTAAACCATTCCATTGTTTTGTCTGCGCATTCATTTAATGTTAAAGTACCAGATTCTTCCTGCATTTTAGCCAATGAAAACGTAATTTCTTTAGAAGAGTTTTCATAATTTCTAAAAACAATAAAACCAATAATTACAGAAAGTGTAAATAGAGCAATTACAAAAGGAACTCCCATATCGCCCTTACGTTTGTATGCCTGTATTTCTTCTTCTTGCATTTTTTCTCTCATCAATTTAAGTTTATCATCCTGAAAATAGAATCACATTTGTAGCATGCATAAAAATATCACTACCTTTATGAGGCTTAGCCCATTCATTAAACAATTTCTACAATTATGCATTTCAATTTTTTAAATTGATTTAAAGCATGGCTATTAAATTAAAGATAGTAAGTCGTTAGGATTGTTAATTATGAAATCTGGGGAAACAGCTCCTGGCTCTTTATTGTAGCCCCAAGAACACCATACTGTAACTGCACCAAAATTTTTACCACAAACAATGTCACCGGAACTATCCCCTACCATAAAAGCCTTATCTTCAGAGGGCAAAAACTGAAATCTATTTGCAAGTATTTTTAAAGGTAGTGAGCTTGGCTTCATTTCAGCGCAACTGTCACCACCCATTACATCAGTTATGTATGGCATAAGACCGAGAGCGGCTAATAATGCTCTGGAGTGAATTTCTGGTTTATTTGTAACAACAAAAATTTTATAATTTTGTGACAATGTTTTTAATAAAATATCTATGCCAGAATAACATTTTGACTTTAAACAAATATTATCTAAATAATGCTTTTCATATTTTATTTTAACTTCTTGGTATAAAGTATCAAAATTACTGGCATTAAATTTAGAAAAATAATCATTAAAGCAATTTACATATAGATCATGCATTCCACGATTAACATATTTTTTTAATAATTGAGTATCTCGCAACTCAAGACCCAAACTCTCTCGAACAGCATTAACTGAATTTGCCATGTCATCTTGAGAATCTTCTAAGGTTCCATCTAAATCAAAGAAAAAAAATTTCATGTCTCACCCTCCATTTTGCTGAAGATACTCTAAGCTTCCTTTTCCATCACCATGTTCTGTTACTTTTCTTTCGCCTGAGTGGCTACCTTTAATTGCAGTAAACGGTTTTGAATTATGAACATAAACTTGATGAGGAATTCCTGGTGGAATAATTAAAATATCTCCTGCTTCTAGGGTAATAGGAAGATTTTCAAAATGAAAAGTTATACATCCAGATAAAGCAGCTCTGATTTCTTCGTAATCATGAGCATGCATACTACGCTCAAACCATGGAGAACATGTTTGCACTCCATAAGAAATAAATCCTAAGGATTCTAATTTTTGCTGCATTAATGTCTCTGTTGGTTCTTCTTTTTGCGACCATTTATAAATGGTAATGCCATTATTAAGCTTATAGTAAAACATAAATTTTTCCTATTTTAAAAGTTCAACGTCCACATTTATATTTTGATATTTATCTCTAAATTGTCTTACTTTACAAAATATTTCAAAGTCATTATTTGCATTTAAAAGAAATTTTAGATTTGGGTCATGCAATCTTAAAAAACTATTAAATATTTTTTCGGATCCTAGAGTAAATGGAATTGTTGCTTTATTTTGTTTTCTTAATTCTTTTACATCTTTTATTTTTTGTTTTATTTTTAGATTTTCTGGTTCCATTTTTTCTAAATACAAATAATTTTCTAGGGTGTATTCATGAGTACACCAAATATATGTTGTATCGGGTAAGTTTTTTATTAAAAAATTAATTGATTGGTACATTTGATAATATGTACCTTCAAAAATTTTTCCACAACCTCCAGAAAAAATAGTATCACCAATAAAAAGGTGATGTTCGCCATTTTTTAACGAAAAAAAGTAACAAATATGTCCTAATGTATGTCCTGGTACATAAAATATTTGAGCCGCTTCTCCCACACAATTTATTATGTCACCATGTTTTAAAAAATGCGTTTGAAATGGAACTCTTCCAGAGTCATTGATTCCTGCACAAACCTCAACATTAGGGAATTCTTTTAATATCAAAGAATTGCCATCAACATGATCACAATGATGATGGGTATTTAAAATCTTTGTCAACTTTAAATTATTAGTCTTAATAAAATTAATTACAACATCAGATAAAGCAGGATCTACAACTACAGCCTCTTGAGATAACTCATCGACCAGTATAAAAATATAATTGTCACTTAAGGCTGTAAGAGTATGAATTTTCATAAAAAATCATACTCTATTTGTATTAAATTTATTCATTAAGTCTGCAAGACTTGCTTGTTTTTCTGGTTCTTTTCCTGATTCATTTTTAGACTTTTTATTGTAAGAAGTCTTTTTGGAGTTATATGAATTTTGAGAGTGATTTCTAGATTCTTGAGTTTTAAAAGAATTATTTTGTGAAATTGCTCCAGAGCGATTAACAGAATTAGCTGTATTTACCGCAACTGGTTCTTCACATGCTTTTTTAGAAAGTGAAATTCTTTTTCTTTCTTTATCAAGCCCAATAATTTTAACTTTAACCTGATTCCCAACACTAATTACTTGAGATAAATCCTTAATAAATTGATTTGATAATTCAGAAATGTGTATTAAACCATCTTGATGCACGCCTATATCAACAAAAGCTCCAAAATTTGTTACGTTTGTGACCGTGCCTACAACAACTTGTCCCTCTTTTAAGTGCTGAAAATCTCTAACTTCTCTGTTATATGTTTGTTTTGAACCCTCTGCACGTGGATCGCGACCAGGCTTTAAAAGTTCTTTAATAATATCTTGTAAAGTTGGGAGTCCAATTTCTTCGGATACATAATTTTCAAGTTTAATTTTATCTATATTCTCTTTATTTCCTAATAGTTCTTTAATAGATAAAGACAAATCCTGCGCCATTTTTTCAATAATTGAATATGATTCCGGGTGGACAGCTGTATTATCAAGAGGATGTTCGCTTTCTGGAATTCTTAAAAATCCAGCAGATTGCTGAAATATTTTTGCTCCATAACCCATAACTTCAAATAAATTTTTTCTAGACTTAAATTCGCCATTATTTTCTCGATGTCTAACAATCCCTTTTGCTAAACTTGTACCAATACCTGCAACATATGAAAGTAAACTCGAACTTGCGGTATTTAAATTTACACCGACGTAGTTCACACAACTTTCTACAACTTCTCCAAGTTGTTTTTTTAGTCGACTTTGATTCACATCATGCTGGTACTGCCCAACACCTATACTTTTAGGATCAATTTTAACAAGCTCTGCCAGAGGATCCTGCAATCTTCTTGCAATACTCACAGACCCTCGATAAGTAATATCAAGTTCAGGAAACTCATCTCTTGCAATATCACTTGCCGAATAAACACTTGCACCTGCTTCATTGACAATAACAATTTTGGGTTTTTTAACATTTGATAATAATTCAAGTGTTTTTTCACAAAACGCTTCCATTTCACGACACGCTGTGCCATTTCCAATAGAAATAAAATCGACTTGATGTTTATTAATAAAATTTAAAATAACTTCTGAAGCATGTTTATTTTTGTGACTTTCAAACTCAGCATCATGTTGCGGGTAAATTGTGACATGCTCTAAAAGTTTTCCTGTTTTATCAACTACAACCAACTTACTTCCTGTTCTTAAACCAGGATCAACGCCTAATACAATTTTTCTAGGAATAGGTGGCAATAATAATAAATTTCTTAAATTTTTGCCAAAAACAGAAATTGCTTCTTCTTCAGCAGTTGATTTGGTTTCAAGACGAATTTCTGTTTCAATACTTGGAGAAATTAAACGAGAATAGCTATCTAAAATACATTCATTTAAGAAATTTTTTACTACTTCAGTCGCGGTATGTTTTATGATGTGGCTTGAAATAGTTGATATAGGAATTTGTTCATCAAATTCTAAACTAACTTTTAAAATGTCTTCTTTTTCACCTCGTCTTAGCGCCATAAGTCGATGTGCTGCAATTGATTTAACAGGCTCAGAAAACGTGTAATAGTTATTATATTTTGTTTTTTTATCTTTAAAATCTTCTTTAACCTCAGATTTAAAACTTGAATTTTCAAACATCCATAAACGGATTTCTTTTCGGACATCAGCGATTTCAGAAATATATTCAGCAATATAATCTTTGGTGCCTTGAATCACATTATCAAGATTTTTAAGGTCTTCGTGTTGGCCAATAAATGCGGTAAATAAAGGAGTTAAATCTACTAGTGCAGAATCTTGACTTAACACTTGAGTTGCAAGAGGAACGAGACCTCTCTCAACTGCAATTTGTCCTCGCGTGCGTTTTTTGGGTTTGTAAGGTAAATACAAATCTTCAAGCTCAGACTTAACTTTACAAGCAGAGATTTTTGCTTGTAACTCGGGAGTCATTTTATTTTGTTCTGTAATTGATCTGACTATAGCTTCTTTTCTTTCTAATAAAGAAAAGATATATTCAAATTTTTCAACAATATTTCTAATTTGAACTTCATCTAAACCACCAGTTACTTCTTTTCGATAACGAGCAATAAAAGGAATGGTGCATTCATCAAGAATAAGTTTAAGAGTATTTTCAACCTGATTTTTATCAATATTTAAATCTTTTGAAATATCAGAGATTATTTCTTGTGTTAGAATAATTTGTTTTATAGCCATAATAGTTTACTCACAATTTAATTTATCAAAATAAAAACTTTCCTTACAGGGAAGAAAGCAAGACGCGTCAAGAAAATACTATACAATCCTTTTTTAACAAAAAAAACCGCAAATGCGGTTTTTTAATAGCTAATTATCAACCAAATATTCTTACTTTGCAGCATTTACAAGTTCTGTGCCAGAAAAGAAGTAGCTAATTTCAATTGCAGCATTTTCTAATGAATCTGAACCGTGTACTGTGTTTTCACCAATGCTCAAACCAAATTCAGAACGAATTGTTCCCTTAGCAGCTTTTGCAGGATCTGTAGCTCCCATCAAATCTCTATAAGAAGAAACAGCGTTTTTACCTTCAAGAACAGAGACAACAACTGGTCCAGAAGTCATGTAATCACACAATTCACCAAAAAAAGGTCTTGCAGAATGAACAGCATAAAATTGTTCAGCTTCCCTTTTAGACATATGGATCATTTTAGTTGCAACAATTTTAAGATCTGCCGCTTCAATCTTGGCAAAAATTTTGCCGATGCAGTTACGCTTAACACCATCTGGTTTAATAATTGAAAAAGTTTTTTCCATTAAAGTTATTCCTTATAAAACTCGGCCTAAAAAATCTAAAAAGCTTAGCCAAAATGGAAGTTATGTAAAATTGGGGTAAAATGTCAATAGAAAATCCTAATCCTATTCTTTTTTTTAAAGTCCTTTTCTAAAACAAGCTTATTACTTCAAGCTATTAGACTCTTTCATAATAAAATCTTGAAGAATTTGAAACCAAATTCGAGGTCTAGGATTACCTTCATTCGAATCCCTTACAATTTCTTTTAAAATTCTCATTAGAAAACAATAATTAAACAAGTCTTTTGCTGTTTCTTCATTTTTAGGTCGTAATTGAGAAGAACCTATGTTTTCTTCAAGACTATGATTATAAAATTTAAAAAATAAGCTTTCTATCTCTTTTAAAGTTGGTTGAAATTTTTCAGAAATAAAAGTATTAGTTACTTTTTTTGGAGAAAGATTTGTTATTTTTAAATCATTATTATCAATATTTTCTGTTAAAATAGCATAATAACGTCTTTCTGTAAAATACCAAGCAAACCTCAAACTTACTATTATAGAGGCAATATCTTTTAAGCACGGTTGCTTATATCTTCGATAAGAAGGTTCGTCAAAATTATCTGATTCATAATCTAGTAATATTAAACCATCTTTTCCAATTAAAAATTGGCCTAAATGCACGTTACCATGATTTCTAATTCGCAATCCTAAATCATCTGCTATTTTAATTTTATCAATTATTTTATTTATAAAATCTGGAAGTAAATAAAAAACACCTGAGTAAACTTTATGCTCTTCTTGCATATGCATAACTTTATTAAGTCTTTCAAACATTTTTTCAGCCGTAACTTCAATCCAACTATTCTTAAATTCAGCCGTTGTTTGGTCTGGCATTAATTCAGAACCTCTTGGCGCAAGGATCATTGCTTTATGAAAGTCACCCATAGTTCTACCAAGAGATTCAACAATGTTCAGTACCTGCAACCAAGCTTCTTCAGATTGTTTTTCTTCATGCTTTACTGGAAATCGTGCTTTATGAAGTAATGAAACAATATGAGGAAATAAAGTACCATTATTTTGAATATACTTAATCCCAATTGCAGTATGTGATTTTTTTATATTACCAGAAGAAAATTCAAATACACTTATAAGTTTTGCAAAATTCAAAAATATTGTTTGATTTCCAAGATACGTTAATAATTCAACTTCAATTGATTGCGGATAATCTTTTTCAACAGTTCTAAAAATTTTATACGCAATTTGAAAGTCTAATCTAACACAAGAATGCTTCGAATCACTCCATACCCCTATAGCAACAAAACTTGGTTCTCCGCCGCATTTCTTATGAAAAAAAAGCCCCTTTTTTGCTGTTGGTAGAGGGTTCTTTTGCTTTTGCGCAAATCTCCATGATTCATAAAATTTACTATCAGTTGATGCATCTCGAAAACTCCAAGGAGTGATAGAGATTAAATCGCCATCTTCGCTATATCGAGCCAAACGAAAAGGGAATACATACAAGTCAGAAATACCAATAAACTCTACCCAAATAAATCCAACAGCTCCCTGTGCACTTGTTTCAAAAAGACAAACATCGTAAACTCTACCAATAGGATTATCTAAAAATTTAAAAGGAAAATGACTCTGCTCTAACCAAATTTGACCAGAGATTGATTCAACCAATCGTTCTATAATTTGAATAAAAGCATTCATAAAAATTTCTAATCCAAAAGATTAATCAGAAACAATGACATCATCAAGATCAGGAAACTCTTCTAAAATATAGTTTGAAATAGATTCTGACGTATACGCCTGAATAGAACAACTGCCACAAGAGCCAGAAAGCTCTAAAGTTAAGATATTATTTTCTAAACTAATAATATTAACTTCTCCACCATGCGCCAAGACACCAGGAGATATTTTTTCATCTATAAAATTTTTAATTAAATTATATTGATCGATGTTTTTCATACATTAAATTTACCTTAAATACATTATTAATAGCTCAACAACAGATATAAAAATCGTGAGAATTGCAAAAATCCACAAGCACAATAGCATAGTCTAGTTCATGACGGAACACTTGCAAACGACTCACCCATATGGTGCAATTAATATAAGAAAAAATAAAGCATTTTTTAAATCGACTTCAATATTTTAAAGGATAACCAATGGTTATTGCTCAACTTCTGGGCAAAATTAAACCTAAAATGACAATATTTATACCTGCAATATTAATAACTTATCAATGTTATTCGATTAGCTTTTGGAAAGATGCCAAAGAAGAAAAATCTCCAACTTTAGAAAATCAATTTTTCCCTCTCTCACTTTTAAGTATCAGCGGAATTCCATTAACTGCATTTCAAGTATTTGAGTCATTACATAGAGCGCGTTCGCAAAAACAAATTGCAGAACTTTGCCAACACATTGATATAGTTTATAAAAAACTAATGTGGGGCAAAAGCCCTTGTATTTCTATACCTTGGAAATATGAATTTGTCAGTGAGCATGGCAGACCATTAATATATTGGGAATTTTATGATCCACTTCGAGATGCAGTGACTAAAAAAAACATCACTTTAATTCTAGGAGGCGTACACCCTGACGAGCTCACACCGATCCATTTTTCATTCCAATTTGCATTCGAACTCTATAAAAACCCACTTTTATACAAAGGTTCTCATGTTATTGTTGCTCCATTAGTCAATCCAGATGGGTTTCTCAATAATCCTCCTAAAAGAACAAATGCAAATGGCGTTGATCTAAATCGTAATTTTCCAACCTCAACATGGAATAAATTTGCTTATAAAAATTGGTTTAATTCTAAAAGACGAGATAAAAGAAAGTTCCCTGGATATTTTGCCAACTCAGAACAAGGAACTCGATTTCAAGCTGATTTAATTGAAAAATTTAATCCTGATAAAGTCATTTCAATCCACGCACCGTTGGCATTTTTAGACTTAGATTACGAAATGCCAAAATTTTTAAAACTAGGAAACCTGACCGAACAACAAAAAAGAGCAAAAAATCTTGCACTATTATTATCTAAAAGTGCTGGAAATTATAAGATTAGAGATTTTGGAATTTACCCTGGAAGCCTAGGTAATTATGCAGGAAACGAACGAGTGATTCCAACTATCACTTTAGAAATGAGTAGTAGCAATCCCAAACTTGTAGATAAATTCTGGTATGAATTTTCACCAGGTTTATATAAAGCAATTAAATACGAGTTTAAAAAAAATCAATTTGCATACTCTTCTTTAAGTAATACCTTTATTGATCAATAAACACTCCTTAAATTAAATAAATAATATTTTAACCTTGTTTTTTTTAATTTAAAAGAAGTGACTTGAAAATTTAAAAATAATTGTTAATGATAAAAAATTCTTAGATAATCTAAGAATTTTTTTTACAGGTTAATTTTATATGGGTCTTAAATTTGAATACATTGCAAAAGATAAACATTCTGAAGCTCGCAGAACTCGATTACACACCTCTCATGGAATAATTGAAACACCAGTTTTTATGCCCGTTGGAACTTTTGGTGCCGTAAGAACGCTCGATCATATTGAGCTTGAAAATATGGGGGTTCAAATTATTTTAGGTAACACTTATCATCTTTATTTGAGACCAGGCCCAGAAATTCTTAAAGAATTAAAGGGATATCACAAGTTTATTTGTTGGGATAAGCCCATTCTCACAGATAGTGGAGGCTTTCAAATTTTTTCTTTACCGCATCAAAGAATCATAAGCGAAAAGGGCGTTACTTTTAAAAGTTATGTAGATCAAAGTTATAAAAAAATGACTCCAGAATCTACAATTGCATTTCAAGAAATTATTGGCTCAGATATTATGATGGCGCTTGATGTTTGCGTCCCTTCTACTAGCAAATATGATGCATGTGCCTCTGCTATGGAAAGAACTCATCGCTGGGCTAAAAGATGCAAATTATCAAAAAGTAAAGATGAAAACTCTCTATTTGGAATAGTACAAGGTGCTGTTTTTGAAAACCTTCGCAAAGAAAGCGCAGAGACACTAATAAACCTAGATTTTGATGGGTACGCTATTGGTGGTCTTGCTGTTGGCGAAACAGATGAAGAGCGCATTCATTTTACAGAATTTACGGCAAAGCTTTTACCCAATAATAAGCCTAGATACTTAATGGGTGTAGGCACCCCTCATGATCTTGTTAGGGGCGTTATGAGCGGGGTAGATATGTTTGACTGTATTATTCCTACCAACCATGCACGACAGGGAGTTGCTTACACTTTTATTGGTAAACAAAAACTTCGCAGAACAATTTATGCAAAAGACACCAACCCTATAGATGAAAACTGTAGTTGTTACGTTTGCAATAAATTTACAAGAGCATATTTACATCAGCTCTGTAAATGTGAAGAACCAACAGGATGGAAGCTCATTTCATATCATAATACTTGGTTTTATGAAAAACTCATGCAGAAAATGCGGAAAACAATAGAGGAAGGAACTTTTTCTAATTTTGCTAACGATTTTTTAAAAAATGTAAAAGAATAAAAAGGCATTAAAACTAACGCCTTTTTATTCTTTTATACAATTAAATAGCAAATAAAATATGATTGAGTTCGTGCTCAATCACACTTTTTTCTTCGCCTCTGGCAACAGAAATCTCAGAAACAAGCATATTCCGCGCCCGCTCAAGCATTTTCTTTTCGCCAAAAGAAAGCTCTTTATCTGAGCTTAGCGAAGATAAATCGCGAAGAACTTCAGCAATTTCTACCAAATCTCCTGTATTGAGCTTATCATTTAATGCTCTAAATCGACGATTCCAAGTTGCTGTTGATTTTTTAGAAGGAGATTTTAGTATTTGAAATACTTTTTCTACATCTGGAAGCGAAATAACAGAACGAAGCCCAACTGTCTTAGCTGCTCGAGTAGGAACCATAACTTTTGCGCCAGTGGAATGAATTTTAAGCACATAAAAATCTTGTTGAGCACCGCCAATGCTACATTTCTCAATATTTTCTATAGTTCCAACACCATGGCAAGGATAAACTGCTTTTTGACCCACAATAAAATCGTAGAACTTTTCAGCACTCATGCTGTAAAACCTCCAAAAAATAAAACTCGTTGTATCTTTTCTGAATGAACACAAACAACGAGCAACATTTATGTTTTTAAATAAAAAATGAAAGATTAATATTATTTATAAGTTTTCTTGTTTCCAATAAAAAAGACAATATATATGAATGAACCAAGAAACCCCCTTAAGCATCTTTACTTAATTTAGATGCTTTAGCTACTACTTTCAGATATTATTCTGAAAAATATACTTCACTTTAATTCTTTGAATTTAAAGTTTTATTACTAAAGGCTAAAAACTAGACAAAATTAAGAATTTAAGTTACTAAACTATTGAAATATAAACTTTATTTACATGTCTCCTAAAGACAAAAAAAGTCTGTAGGATTTGACATATCTAAAAAAAACTTATACAGAGTCGCGTAAGAATATGTTGTTAAAATTACTCTGTAACAACGAGGTACAGGCTCTATTAACAACAAATAGACAAAAAGCGCCTCTCAATTTAGAAATTCCTAAACCTCGAGCGTTGAAAATACCGACTTTAACGAGTCTGTTTTTCATAAGTCAAAGCATCAATAAATTTACCTAGACAAACCTTTTTTGTCAATTTATTTTGCATAGTAATTGCGCACCTGCTGAACATTAATGCCTTTTTTGTTGGGTGATATTTTTAAGGAGAATCCATGGTACTTTCAATTTCAAGAAAGGGGCTTTCTTTAATTGACAAAAATACATCAAAACTTGTCTTTAATGGAAAAATTCGAGACTCATTGCACGATACCATTTCTTTTACAGAATTAGAAAAAAACATAATTAATTCTAAAGAATTTCAACGACTTAGGAGAATATCACAAACCGCCTTTACCCAATACGTTTTTCCAGGCGCTTCTCACACAAGATTTGAGCATTCTCTTGGTGTTATGCATATAGCCGGACTAATGTTCAACGCGATTGCACTAAATCAAAGACGTCTCCTAAGCTCTTTATCCCACGCTGCTGCAAATGCTCCCCAATTAATTTTAGACAATTTAAAATCGAACGAAAATGAACGCGGCTCACTCCTTGATACAGAAAATGCTTTAAATTGGATTGAAAACTCTGCTTACATTTGCCAGTGCGTTCGCTTAGCTGCCTTATTGCATGATATTGGGCATGCCCCTTATAGTCATTCTGGTGAGAGATTTATGATATCTTGGCATGAATTTTCTAGAAATTTAGACAATATAAAATTACCAAATTGGCTCAAAAACTCTTTCACAAAAAAAATTAATTCTCTTAAAGAAAAAAATATAAATTTATTAGAAACAAAAATAAAACATGAAGTATACACTTTAATGATTATTTCTAAATTATTTAATTCTGAATTAGGTCAATTAACTAAACAAATGGGTCAAGATATTTGTGCAATTTTAGATTTAAATGTTGAACCAGAAAAAAATAGTGAACTCGCAAAAAGCGGTTTACAAAGTTTGTTACATGAAATTGTAAGTGGCGAAATTGACGCAGATAGAATGGATTATCTACTAAGAGACTCAAGAGAATGCGGAATTATTTATGGTTATTTTGATTTAGGAAGAATTCTTGATTCTCTTGGTTTTTATTATAATTCTAAAAATAAAAAATATCATTTAGCACTTAGAAGAAGCGGAATTTCAGCATTTGAAGATTATTTACGTGCTAGATGGAGTATGTACCAACAAGTATATTTTCATAAAACAGTAACTGCTACTGAAGCAATGTTTCAAAATATTAACAAAAATAATCCTGAAATTTTGCTACCAATCGAAGTTAATGAATTTATTTTAATAGATGATCATAATTTTTTTTCTTATATAAAAAATAAATTTAATAATTTATTAGATTCTTTTTATGAAAAAATACTTGTTGATTTAATTTATAATCGAAACCTTTGGAAAAGAGTTTACGAAGAATGTATACCAAAAAATTCTTCAAGAGACATTCCTTCTTTATGTCCTGCTATAGTTAATTTTTTAGAATCATTAAACTATCCTTGCGAATTAATAGAAAACTCGACAAACTTAACAAATTTTTCTCCTAAAGGAAGAAATAGTGTTTCAAAAAATCATTTAAAAATTATTATTAAAGATGTATACTCGTTAAAGTATTTAGAACCAATAGAAAATCATAGTGTTTTAATTAATAGTACTAATGAAGAAATAATAATTAGAAGAATTTATATTTCTCAATTTAATATAAATAAAGAACCAATAATAACTAAAGAAATACAAAAATTAATCTCTGATAACATAATCCATCCTGATAAGGGTTAAAATAATTTGCAAATTTGATATTTAAAGTTCAACTAATAATAATTTTAATTACCAATATGCTTTAAAAATTTTTCTAAGTGTTATAGAATAAAATTTAAACTAGACAACTTAGTTAAATTCATCTTGTAACAATTCTTTATTTTCTTTAAAGGCATTATCAATTTTTTTAAAAAGGCCGATTATGAATGAACTTCATGAAAATTATGTGCCAACAATTTACACTGTTTCCGATGGCACAGGAGAAACAGCCTTGAGTATTGTTCGAGCAGTACAAGTTCAATTTGAAAGCTCTGAGGTTTGTATTGAAAGACATAATAAGATCAGATCAAGAGAACTACTCGAAAAAATTTTAACTTCTGCTCAAAATAAAAAAGCAACTGTTGTTGCAACTGTTGTTGATCCTGATTTGAGAGTTTTTCTCATTTCACGTTCAATGCAGCTTGGTATTAAAGTTGTTGATATACTTTTTCCACTTTTAGAAACTTTATCAGAACAGCTAGGATATAGACCAAGCGCAGTTCCTGGCTTACTGAGACAACTCGACGAAAGTTACTTTAAAAGAATTAATGCAATTGAGTATACAGTAAGACATGATGATGGGATAATATCTTACGATTTAAATGATGCTGATATAATTCTTGTAGGAGTTTCTCGTACCTCAAAAACACCACTATCCATGTATTTAGGTCATAAAGGTTATAAAGTTGCTAATATCCCTTTAATTCCTGCAACAGAATTGCCGCAAGAATTACTTAAAGTTGATCAAAATAAAATTATTGCTCTAATAATTGATCCAACTAGACTCGCAGAAATTCGTTCAGCAAGAGTAGAATCGCTTGGCACAAGTCATGGCGGAGACTACACAAACTTATCAAAAATATTTGAAGAACTTGAATGGAGTCGAGAAATTTTTAAAAAAAATAAACTATGGCCAGTTCTAGACGTAACAGGAAAAGCTCTAGAGGAAAATGCGGTTGAAATAGAAAAAATTATTTTAAATCGATTTCCACAAATTTTTTGTGACAATTAAATTTAAATAACAATTGTCCATTTTGTACCAGTAGGAGAATCTTGTATTTGTATTCCTTGAGCCAATAATTCGTCACGAATAGCATCAGATCGTGCCCAATCTTTATTTGCACGAGCAAGTTTTCTTTCTTTGAGTTTTTGTTCAATTTCTGCTGCTGATATTTCTGAAGTAAGCTTATAATTACTTAAATTAACAAAAAAATCATTAGGTTCTTCCATCAATAAACCCATTGCTTTTTTTATCCAATTTTTAAATTCAAACCATGTTGAACGTAACTTTTCTTGATCTTTTAAAGTCAAATCTTTACCAGATTTTTCAAATGCAACTAATTTAACATTGACACTCTTAATAAAATCAAAAAACACCGCTAACGCCGCTGCGCTATTAAGATCATCAGCTAAGCTTTCACGCATTTTAGGAATTAAATTATCTAAATCAGAAAAAATTTCTTCGTGATAAAAGTCACTGTTATTAACTTTATTTGCATAAGAATCCATTAAAGAAACAAACCGGTAAATCTTAGCAAGCTTTTTTAAATTTTCTGTCGCCATTTCAAATGTAAAATCTAGTGGATGAGTATAAGAAACAGAAAGAAACACTAAGCGAAGAACTTCAGATGGATATTTTGCAAGAAACTCTTTAATTGCTACAAAATGATTGGTACTTTTACTCATTTTTTCGCCATATAAAGTTACCATTCCTGCGTGCAACCAACTTGTTGCAAGTGGTTTGCCTGTTGCGGCTTCTGATTGTGCAATTTCAGCTTCATGATGCGGAAAGATTAAATCTCTACCACCCATATGAATATCTATATTGTCTCCAAAAATTGAATGAATCATTGCAGAACACTCAATATGCCATCCTGGACGTCCGTCACCCCATGGTGATGGCCAAAAAATTTCATTTGGTTTTGCAAACTTCCATAATGCAAAATCAAGAGCATCTTCTTTTGCTTCATCAATTTCAATACGAGCACCCTTTTTGAGATCATCAATTTTATTTTTGCTTAACTTTCCGTATTGCGTAAATTTACGAACTCTATAATAAACTCCAGAATTTGTTACATAAGCATATTCTTTTTGAATTAATTTTTTTATTAACTCAATTATTTGAGAAATATTTTCTGTAACTTTAGGCTCAAACTCAGGACGCTGTAAGTTAAAAAGCGCTAACATTTCGTCTTGTTCTGAAACATATCGAGAAACAATTTCAGAACAAGATAAATTTTCTTTGTTTGCTTTTTGAATTATTTTATCATCAACATCTGTTATATTGCGAGCCCATTCTACTTTTAACTCATTATCTTCAAGCGTTCTAAAAAGCAAATCATAAGAAAAGAATGTTCTACTATGACCTATGTGAGTGTTACCATAAGGAGTCACACCACAGCAGTACATTTTTACTTTACCATGTTGCAGCGGAATAAATTTTTCTTTTTTTCCGCTAATGGTATTAAAAAAAGCCAATGACATAAATTTTTATCCAAATATTTTATCAAAAAAACCGTTGTTATTTTTTACATGTTGCCCAACTTTTTGTGCAAATGCACGGAGATGCTCTTCTGCTTCTTTATTTATTTTAGTTGGAATTTCAACAGTCACTTCAATAACAAGATCTCCCTTACCACGACCATATTTTTCGAGCTTAGGTATCCCAGCACCTTGAACTACCAAGCGCTGTCCCGGCTGAATTCCAGCTGGAATTTCAATTTTACGCGGCTGCTCTTCAAAACAGTCAATTAATACTTCTGTCCCTAAAATAGCCTGTGCAACACCAATTTTTAAGTTATAAATTAAATCAAATTCTTCGCGTCTAAACTGAGGATCCGCTTCGACTTCAATAAATACGTAAAGATCTCCAGCAGGACCTCCGTTAAGCCCTTCTTCGCCTTCCCCCGCCACGCGCAAGCGCATGCCGGTGTCAATGCCTCCAGGTATTTTAACATTAATATTTGATGATTTTACTTGATAACCTGAACCTTTACATCCAGAACAAGGGGTTTCAATTTTTTTACCAGAGCCATTGCAGTCAATACATGTTGACGCATACGTAAAAAAGCCTTGTTGAATGCCAACTTGGCCTTGCCCGTGACATGTCTGACAAATAACTGGTGATGTTCCTTTAGCAGCTCCTGATCCATTACAGCTTTGACAACAAATTTTTCGTGCAATTTGAAGTTTTTTTTCTGTTCCTAATACAGACTCTTTAAAAGAAATTTTTAAATCATACCGTAAATCTTCTCCCTTACGCGCTCTGTTTGCTGATCTTTTTTTGCGCCCCCTCACACCAAAAAGATCTTCAAAAATAGAACCAAAATGCTCGAAAACATCATCAACGTTTCCAAAGCCCGGTTCACCAAAACCAGCACCATTTACTCCTGCATGACCAAATTGATCAAAACGTTGTCTTTTTTCAGAATCAATAAGAACTTCATAAGCCTCAGCTGCTTCTTTAAATTTTTCTTCTGCGGCTTTATCTCCAGGATTGCGATCGGGATGGTATTGCACAGCAAGCTTACGATAAGCTTTTTTTATTTCATCGGCTGAAGCTGTTTTTGATACTTGTAATATATCGTAATAATTGCGTTTTGTAGTCATCTAAATTACTCCAGGAGGATACTGTCACACATACCATCATTATAGGGCGACAAGAAAACAAGGATTCTGCCAGAATTTAATCTCGATTGGTAGAGAGTCAACAACTTAAGCGCAATATTTATTTTTAAAGTAAAATAGAATGGATAAACATTAGAAACTTTTTAACACGCAGCTTAACCGATTGCTAATCCATTTAATGTGACTTGTATCTCTCCAAGTGATTTTGGAAATGATAACACCGATTGCAAACGATTTGCATCTTTAACAGATGGCACGAAAATTTTTCTTGCAGCAACATTTTCGATGAGCGCACGCGCCAACTTATTATGAAGATCATGTCCTGCTTTATGAGCTATAACATGCCCCAAAATAGGCATACCAATTAAATGGAGATCGCCAATACAGTCAAGAGCTTTATGTTTGACAAATTCTTTTTCGTGACGCAGTCCATGAGAATTTAAAATACCTTCAGTACGCGATACAACAATTGCATTTTGCAATGAACCACCTTTTGCCAAACCTCGAGAATATAAGTAGTCAATTTCTTCTTTTAATCCAAAAGTTCTTGCAAAAGAGAAAAGCTTGCAAAACGCTGTTGCAGTATAATCTAATGTTACAGACTGCTGCCCAATGCTTTCAATATTATTGTAATCAATAGAGTAAGATATTAGCGGTTGCTTCGATGGTTCTATGCGAATAAATCTTAAAGGATTATTGGAGTCAACAACCTCTATTGTTTTTTCAACAATGAGAACTTTTTTAGGTTCTTTCAGTTCTTCAATACCAGCTTCATTTAACAGCACCAAAAAAGGTGCTGAAGATCCATCAAGAATTGGCATTTCACTGTTGTTTAACGCCACAATTGCATTATCAATACCAAAACCAAAAAATGCGGCCATCAAATGCTCAATGGTAGAAACATGTGCATTTAAATTTCCAACTCGTGTAGCAAGACTTGTATCAAATACAGCAAAGGGATCTGCTTTAATGTAAGGTTTGTTGGGCAAATCTGTACGCTGAAACAGAATTCCTGTATTTGCCGCGGCAGGACGAATTTCGACTGTAATCATATTTCCAGAATGAACGCCTACGCCAGTAAATGAAACAGAGCATTTTAACGTTCTTTGGAAATTATACATACTCTCCTCGTACCACTTATTTTAACAAGTTATTTTTAATACCGTCACCAAAAGTACGCTGCGACAAGAATTGGAGCAGCTAGCCTTTTATTAATCGGTATCACTATACAATTGCTATCGCAAGCATACCTTTCTTATAACATAAGACACAAAAAGCTTAAAGATTTATCGGCAACTATTAAACCAAGTCTAGTAAAATCTATAAATATGCTATAAAATTAAATGGTTATTTTTTGACATATTTTTACTTTTAACTTGATCACAAACTGATCAAGTTAGGTAAAAAAATTAGGAATAACAAAACATGATTGACGCTATAGAATAGCCGCTATAGTTCTGATGAAGTGAACAACGCTGTTTCACCCCTGTTCTCTTGTATCTTTTCATATCACTTTAAGGAGTTTTTTATGTCAGGAATTAATAAAGTTATCCTTGTCGGTAGGTTAGGGCAGGAGCCTGAACTTCGTAGCACCCCAAGCGGCCAACAAGTCTGCAGCCTAAGTATCGCTACAAGTGAAACATGGGTTAAAGATGGCAACAAAGAAGAAAAAACCGAATGGCATCGTGTTGTATTATGGGGCAGACAAGCAGAACTGGCTCATAAATATCTAAAAAAAGGCAGATTGGTTTATATCGAAGGCAAATTGCAAACACGCTCCTGGCAAGATCAACAGGGGCAAAAACGATACATTACTGAAATTGTAGGAAATTCAATGCAATTTCTAGAAAGCATGAACTCAGGAGCACAGCGTGATAACTCAGAGATTCCTGCAATTCATGATAATGATGCCCCATATTACACTGGGCCAAGTGGCTATGATTCTCCGGCCCAACTTCTGCAAGCCCTACATTTAACAATTCGTCACGTCCGATGGATGATGACATTCCATTTTAACACTTAGTGTTTTAAAATTAATCACAGTACTCTACAGAGAAAATTAATTTTCTCTGTATTTTTTATTAAAAAAATTGAATAAAAAAATAATAATTTTAATAAGAAAAATTATTTATTATTTTTAATTAAAAAATTAAATAAAATTTATATTATATATTTTTAATTGGTAATCTTTTGTTGATTACCAATTTATATTTAATACAATCACAATAAATTGCCCTCATTGACAAAATTTCTTTAAAAAATTAAATAAGTAATGAAATTTCTTATTTTTTAACAATTTTTTGTTCTGATTTTAATGTTAGGTTTTTAATGGATAATCAAGTTTTATTGTTAGTGATATTTGGTACTCTATTTGTATGTTTTGAAATCGAAAAAAAATTAGCCTGGATTACTCATGTTAGCAGTGTTTGCTTGGTAATTTTAGTTGCCATGTTACTCAGCCAAATTAAAATTATCCCATCACAATCTGAAGTGTACGATTTTTTTCAGGGCTATGCAGTACTAATTGGTATTACCCTTATGGTTTTAAATTTTAAGTTTAAAAATATTTTAAAGCTTAATTATAAAATATTAATTGTATTTCTATTTGGGCTTGTTGGAAGCTTTGTTGGCGGTATTCTTGCGGGATACATTGGGCATTTCGCTCTTGGCGATACTGCTTTTAAACTTGCTGCACAATTTACCGCAAGCTACATTGGTGGTTTAGAAAACGCTGCTGCAATGCAGAAAATGTATAATATTCCAGAAACCTATTTCACCGCTGCATTTACAATAGATAATATTATTACAAGCCTTTGGGTCCTTGCTTCTGTGTGGCTCGGAAAAAGCTCTCAAACAATTACAAACACCTCAGATAACACAATTCAAGAATTTGATTCAGCAGATATTAGCTTAGTAAATATTTCTGCCTGTTTATTTATGGCAACTTTAATTATAATGCTTGGAAAAGAAATGTCAAACATAATTGGTTTCTTTCACTCTATTATTTGGATCACTTTACTTGCAATAATTGTAGGACAAATACCTATAATTAGCCAATATTGCAAACCAGCATACGTTTTAGGCGCAACAGCATTTGCCTTTTTCTTTTTTTCGATAGGAGCATCTGTAAACTTTAAAGCCTTATTAGCGCTTGATAAAATGGTCATCATAATGCCAATAATTGTAATATCTGTTCATGCAATATTTATAATTTTAGCTGCCAAAATTTTCGGTGTTAATAAAGCCTCTACCATCATTAGCTCTCAAGCCCTAATTGGCGGGCCTGGCACTGCAGTTGCTGTAGCTCAGGCAAAGCATTGGAGAGAGTATTTTTCTACCGCGATTATTTTAGGAGTTTTTGGCTACACATTAGCAAATTTTTTTGGTGCGTTTGTTTTTAATATTCTTACACATACTTAATACAAAAGGAGACACATAATGTTTACTCAATTGGAGCAAAGCCAAATAGCCATTAATACTAATTACCCCAAACCCACATTTCAACAAATAAATTTGCTAAAAAACTACAGTAACCCTATTGAACTAAAAAGTAACAATCGCATGCAGCTTGAGCCCGTCTACTTTAACCTCAAGTTAAAAGGTGCTACAAACCACATGCTAACCAGGCATTCGGTTTACCTAAAACTCATTGAGGCACTAGAGCAGTTGCCACAACAGTTTGGCTTTTTAGTTTTTGATGCGTTCCGTTCACTCAAAACCCAGCACGCTCTTTTTGATTATATTTACCAACAACAAAAAGCATTAGCACCAAACTTAAGTCACAGTGAACTATTTGAAATTACCAAATTTTTTATCACCTACCCCACAGATAATAAAGTACCGCCGCATAATAGCGGCGGCGCCATTGATTTAACCTTAACCTACAACAACACATTACTCGATATGGGCACAGAATTTGACGAGGTCTCAGAGGTTTCACACACCATTTTTTTTGAGCAAGAATACAACGAAAAATTTAACATCAATAAAAATAGATGGGAAAAAATTAAAACGAATAGACGCATATTATTCAACATCATGAAAAACGCGGGCTTTACCAACTATTCTTATGAGTGGTGGCATTACGACCTCGGTGATAGCATGTGGGCCGAAATTCATAACACAAACTGGCAGTACCCTTCAATGGAAGGGGAGTAACAAAAATAAAGAGAACATGTTATGCGCGCCATATTTAGTTTAAAAACCTTTAAAAAAGTAAACCGCGCCCCTTTAATTAAAAAAATACAAGACACATACCTTGCAATGTTTATCGCATTGACTGTTATTGTATCTTTAATTTTTATTTGTATTATAGAAAATAGATTTTCGCACGAAGACGTTATTTTTATTTGTATAACATTTATAAAAATAGTGACTATTTTTATAATTACCCTTATGTTTTTAATTAATAAAATTCTAAAAAAATGTATTAGCCCTATCATTAACTTAATCAATCATTTTAAATCATCATCAGAACTAAAAGAAATTGAAATATCTTACGATCACTCTCAAGAAATTATTGATTTGTATAATATAATCAATAGCTCAATTAAAAGAATAAACGAATATCAACAGCAATCCTTACAAAACGAAAAAAATGCGGCCATTGCTATGACCACGCAAATGGTAGCGCATGATGTTCGAAAACCATTTTCTATGCTTAAATGCACTGTTGATCTTTTGCTAAAATGTAAAACTCAAGAAGAATTTAAAAAAATAATTGATACATTTTTGCCAAGCATAGAAAAATCTATTACAAAAGTAAACGGGTTTATAACAGATATCATGGAAATTGGTTCTAATACGCCGTCCACTAAGTTTGTTGGCAACATAGATAACCAAAAATAAATATTTATACGGAAATTGATGAATATTGAAAACAGGATATGCTGCAGTTAACATTCGTACTTTCTTTTATAAAAGGACACTGCAGCACAATGAATAATGTACAACAACTTATGGATGATTTAAAGAGAATACCTCAAAATAAATTAAGTTTTAATCTTTTACGTCGATTATTTATAATTTTTTTATATTCCGTAGGATTTTCTGAAAAAAAGATTGAAACTTTATTATGCCTTTCAAGAGGACGGGCAAATTATTGGGTTTCAAACTATAAGAATAATGGTATTTATTTTTTACTTGATAAACCACGTTCTGGTCGTCCATCCTTTGTAAATAAAGAAGAAGTTGAAATTTTAAAAACTGAAATCATTCAATTAAATTCTGAATTTAATGAGGAAAAAGTTGTTCATGCCCAAATAATAAATAGTATTATAGAATCCAAAACGAAATTAAAAAAAAATTTAGTAAAAGTGGGTTATACAAGTTCCTTCAAAGAACATTAATAAGAAGAGTTGTTCCAAGAACAAAGCATATAAAAAATGACCCAGAAAAAATGGCCGAATGGATTAAAGATTTACCAAATAAAATTAATGAAATTAAAGTAAAAAATCCAGGAAAAAAAATAAACATAGATTTTCAAGATGAATCACGATTTGGACAAATGACAATAAAATCTGGTATTTGGAGTCCTTTCCCAATCAGACCAGAATTTAAAACTCAAATGGGTTATTTAAACTCATGGATTTATGCTACTGCTAACAAAGATACGGGCAAATATTTTGGAATGATATTACCAAATTTAAATGTTGAAAACATGCAAATTTTTATCAATGAGTACTCCAAGACCGTACCTAAGAATGAGCATATTATTATGATACTAGATGGAGCTAGTGCACATAAAAGCAAAAAATTAATTTTACCCCAAAATATATCATTTATTTTTTTACCTTCATTTTCTCCAGAGTTAAATCCAATTGAAAGGTTATGGAGTTATTTTAAAAGGAATCACTTATCATTTAAAATTTATAAAGATTATGAAGATCTCGTTCAAAAATGCTCTAGTGGTTGGAATCAATTAACACAAAAAATTGTCAAGTCAATTATGAATTCAAAACCTAAGGCAAGCTTATGTTAAAAACTTAGTGGACGGCGTATAATTCAGAAGAGCTGCATCAAAATTCAATTGAAATTATTCCATTTTTAGAAAATATCATTAAAGACACATTTTTACTAAATAGTAGAGCATTTGTAGAAATGGAATATCAATTTAATCACGACCGCAAAATCTTTATTAACCCACATAAAATGGAACGGGTGTTTGCCAATATTTTAGAAAATGCACTACAAGCCATGAAATACCAAGGTAAAATTTGGATTCATACAAAAGATGTTATAGAAAAAAACAAAGTTTTTGTTGAATTTTGTATTGGCAATAATAATTCTTATATAGAAAAAAATAATATACAAAACTTGTTTAAAACCTTTTATACACTTAAGCAAAATGGCACTGGGCTTGGTTTAGCGATTGCAGAAAAAGTCATTCAAGAACACGGTGGAACAATTTGGTGTATATCAGAAAAAAATGAAAAAAACCTCAAAGGAAAGGTTGAATTTAAGTTTACAATACCAGCAACTGATTTAGATTTTTGTATAGATATCAATCAATATTCTTTACCATTGCATAGTAGTGAGCTGCATCAAATAAAAAATGATTTCGACACACTAAATAATAGAAATTAACAATTTCAATTATTTATTATCAAAAAAATCCACTTAAAAAACTTTCAACATTTTTACCAAGTTCACTTACCAAATAACCACCTTCTTGTAAAATAATTGTTTTTTTCTTTAAATTAAAAAACTCTCTGCCTAATTTATTAAAGTCAGAACAATTTATATTAAAGTGACCTATTGGATCGCCCGACTCAATATCAAATCCCGCAGACAAAATTAAATAATCAGGTTCCATTATTGTAAAAGCCTTATTTAAACCATTTAATAATGATTTAAAATATTCATTAGGAGAAGAAAGGGGCATTAAAGGAACATTTAAATTATAATTAACCCCATCATCAATACCAATTTCTTCTTCAAATCCTGTAAAATAAGGATATTCAACCAAGGGATGCGCATGAATACTAAAATAAAATACTTCAGAAGAATCATAAAAAATACTTTGTGTTCCATTACCATGATGGTAATCAAAATCTATAATCATCACACTGCCAGATTTTGATAAATATTTTGCAATAATTGCTGCATTATTAAGATAGCAATAACCACCAAACATATTTTTAGAAGCATGATGCCCAGGAGGTCGACACAGCGCATAGGTTGCTTCGCCTGTATTTTTTGTATGCTTGGCAGCTGCATACGCGGCACTGGCCGAGGCCACTGCTGCATTCCAGGTATTATGCATTAAAGATGTTCCTGCATCAAAACAGTAATACCCAGCTCTTTTAGGAATAAATGGCTCACGTCTTTGAATACGACTGTCGCAAGGAAATACGTAAGGACAAATAATTTCATCATTTTTTAAATTTTGCGAAGATTCTAAAAAATTGAGATAATCGTCATCATGCACTGCAATCAACGACTCGTAAGGAATAATTTCTGGAACTACAATTTCGTATTTATTATCTAATTTAAATGCTTTTAAAATAGAATCAATTCTACTAACTTTATCGTTATACGGATGGGCTTTTCCTCCATATATTTCTTTTTTAATAATATGTTTTTTTTGAAGAGAACTATAATAAATTTTCATGCATGCAATAACTTTCTAATACAAAAGATAAAATCAAACATAAACAATTCTCTATAAAATATCTTTTTCTTATTTAAGATTATACTTTATGTAAGAAAGTATTAAAAAGGGTTTATAAATTTCTAATTTCAAATTAGTATATGCGCGAAAATTATTTTTTGTCAATAAACAGTCTACGGAGGTTTCATGCCTAAAAACCTTAAGATTCCTAAAATTATAGGACATCGAGGAGCAAAAGGATTTGCACCAGAAAATACCCTAACATCTTTTAAAAAAGCAAAAGAGCTTGGAGCTCGTTGGGTAGAGTTTGATGTAAAAGAAACTCAAGATAGCATTTTAATAGTGATGCACGATGATACGCTCGAAAGAACAACTAATGGTAAGGGAAAAGTAGCAAATACTAATTTTTTGGAAATAAAAAAACTTGATGCAGGATCATGGTTTCATGAGTCTTTTACTAACGAAAAAGTACCCTCTTTTGAAGAAACAATAAAACTTTTAAATGAACTAAAATTAGGAGCAAATATTGAAATAAAACCATGTCCAAAAAAAGAAGAAAAAACTGCTATTTTAGTAGCAAAAGTTTTACAAAATTTATGGCCCAAAGAACTACCTCCACCAATAGTTTCAAGCTTTAGCATGGAATCACTTGTAGCCGCAAAAAAAGTATTTCCTGAATTAATTATTGGAGCGCTATTTGAAACACTACCAATTGACTGGAAAAGTATTGCAAAATCTGTTCAAGCAAACACTATTCATATTGATCATGAAAATATAAGCGATGAAAAAATTTTAGAAATAATTAATGAAAATTATCCTGTATTGGCATATACTGTAAATGATACAAAAAGAGCTAATGAATTATTTAAAACTGGGGTTACTGCAATTTTTACAGATTTTCCATGGAAGGAATAACAGGTATGAGATATAGTTATAATTTTTTTTATCCAATATTTTTATTATTATTTTGTTTTAATAATGCTTATTCAAAAACAAAAATTCAATTTTGGCATGGACTTTCAGGAACTACCAGTGATTACTTAAACGATATTATTTTAGATTTTAATAAGTCACAAAATGATATTGAAGTTATTGCTGTTAAAAAAGGCACATATCAAGAAACAATGATTTCTGGAATTGCGGCTTACAGAGCAAAAAAACAACCCGATATCATTCAAATATATGAGGTTGGAACAGCGACAATGCTTTTCGCAAAAGGAGCAACCATTCCAATTTCACAACTTTTAAATGAAAACAATATTACAATAAATTATGATGATATTATTCCAGCAGTTAAAGGTTATTATAGCGAAAATAACGTGCTTTTTTCATTTCCTTTAAATAGCTCGTCTCCAATATTATATTATAATAATAAAATTTTTAAAAAGGCTGGATTAAATCCAAACTCTCCACCCAAAACATGGGAAGAATTATTTGTTTACGCAGAAAAAATTAAAAATTCTGGTGCTGCTCTATGTGGTTTTACCTCTGCTTGGCCAGCATGGATTCAGCTAGAAAACTTTAGTGCATGGCACAATATTCCTTATGCAACAGATCACAACGGAATGTCTTCAAAAAAACCGAAGCTCACTTTTAATTCTAAAATACAAGTGCAACATTGGGAAAATTTACAAAATGCAAATAAAAAAGGTTTTTTTACTTATTATGGTAGAACCTCCGAAGCTCAAATGGCATTTTCAACTCAAAAATGCGGAATGTATTTTGACTCAACCGGTTCATATGGTGATGTCAAAGCATCTAACGTCGAATTTTCTGTAGCACCTCTTCCATATTATAAAAATGTTTCTGGCGCACCACAAAACACAATAATTGGAGGAGCGAGTCTCTGGGTTTTTAATGGAATTCCAAAAGACCATCAAAAAGCAGCAGCAATTTTTATTGAATATTTATCGAGACCTCAGGTAATGGCAAGATGGCATCAAACAAGTGGTTATTTACCCGTTACCTTTAAATCTTACGAACAAACTAAGTTACAAGGATTTTATAAAAATAATTCTGGTTATGAAATTGCAATTTCTGAATTAAATAATAAGCCTCCAACAGAAAACTCAAAAGGTTTAAGAATTAATGGACTGCCAAATATTCGTAACATTGTAGAATCAAATTTTGAGTCGATGCTATCTGGTAAGATTACAGCAAAAATGGCTCTTGATAATGCTGTAGAAAAAGGTAATGAAATTATACAAAAAACAGGTGGATAAGTGCAAAAAAGAGTAATTTTTAATTCTAAATTATTACCATACTTACTTATAGCTCCACAAATACTTATTTCATCTGTTTTCTTTTTTTGGCCTGCAATATTGGCAATATGGCAATCATTTTTAAAAGAAGATGCTTTTGGCTTAAGTACAGAATTTATATGGTTTCAAAATTACCTAGATATATTTTTTGATAATAATTACTTATCTTCTATATTTGTAACAATAATTTTTAGCTTTTTTGTAACTCTAATTTGTTTAACAATTTCTCTTATATTATCTGGACTTGTTTATAAAGTTAATTTTGGAAAAATAGTCTATCAAACTCTTATTATATGCCCCTATGCTGTTGCCCCTGCAATTGCAGGAATATTATGGTTTTTTCTATTTAATCCATCCATAGGATATATATCAAATATTTTGCAAAAAATTAATATTTTATGGGATCCTAACTTAAATGAAAATCATGCATTAATTTTAATAATAGTTGCAGCAAGCTGGAAACAAATTAGTTATAATTTTTTATTTTATCTAGCTAGTCTTCAGTCAATACCAAAATCACTACTTGAAGCAGCCTCTATTGATGGCGCTAGTTCTTTTAGAAAATTTATTGATATAATTATACCAATTATTTCTCCAACAACATTTTTTTTATTTATAATGAATTTAATTTATACATTTTTTGATACATTTGGAATAATTTTTACAACCACGCAAGGAGGACCTGGATATTCTACAACAAATCTCGTTTACAAAGTTTATGTTGATGGAATTATAAATCTTAATTTAGGAAGTTCTGCAGCACAGTCTGTAATATTAATGATTTTTGTATCCATAATAACATTAATCCATTTTAAATTTGTAGAAAAAAAGGTTCACTATTAAAAATGTTTAATAATTTTAAAAAAACTTATTTTTTAACCAATTTTATATTGATATTTGGAACAATTATAATTGTATTTCCTATTTACTTTTGCTTTATTGCATCTACAGAAAGCATACAAAATATATTACACGGAAAAATAGGATTAATTCCTGGCACACAATTATTTAAAAACTATTTAGAAATATTAAATCCCGAAAAAAATATTTTACCAGGTATATCAATTTGGAAGCTTTTATTAAATAGTCTGATTACAACAGTATTAATAACAATTGGTAAAACTGTAATTTCTATTGTATCAGCATATTCTATAGTATATTTCAATTTTCCTTTTAAAAAAACTTTGTTTTTTTTAATTTTTATAACATTAATGCTCCCAATTGAAGTTCGTATAGTTCCAACATTTCAAATGGCTTCAAATTTAAATCTTTTAGATTCTTATCACGGCTTATCAATTCCTTTAATTGCCTCAGCAACTGCAACTTTTTTATTTAGACAATTTTTTATGACAATACCAGATGAACTTTGTGAAGCAGCAAAAATTGATGGGGCAGGTCCATTGCATTTTTTTTGGGATATCGTTTTTCCACTTTCTAGAACAACAATAGCAGCTCTTTTTGTAATTTTATTTATTTATGGATGGAATCAGTACCTTTGGCCGCTTCTTATTACTACAAAACAAAGTATGAACACTATCATTATTGCTCTCACTCAAATGATTTCTCCAGATGGTGCAACCCCGTGGGAAAAGGTAATGGGAGTTGCTGTAATTGCTATGCTCCCACCGATATTTGTTGTTGTATTTATGCAAAAATTATTTGTAAAAGGATTGATTGATTCTGAAAAATAAATTAATAGGAATAAAAAATGGCTACAGTAACATTAAAAAGTTTAGAAAAGTTATTTAACAATCAACGAATATTAAGCAATATTAATTTAAAAATTAGTGATGGTGAATTTATAGTTATTTTAGGGCCAAGTGGCTGTGGAAAATCAACTTTATTACGTTTAGTGGCAGGTCTTGAAGCGGTGTCAAAAGGCGAAATATTTATAGGAGAAAAAAATGTAACAAATATTGAGCCTAAAGATAGAAAAATTGCTATGGTCTTTCAAAATTATGCTTTATATCCCCACATGACGGTGTTTAATAACATCGCTTACGGACTAAAGTTACAGAAAGTATCAAAATCAGAAATTATAAAAAAAGTTAATTTTGCGTCAGAAATTCTTCAACTGAATGAGCTTCTACAACGAAAACCTAGTCAACTTAGTGGTGGCCAAAGACAGCGAGTTGCAATGGGTAGAGCAATAGTTAGAGATCCCAATGTTTTTTTATTTGACGAACCATTAAGTAACTTAGATGCAAAACTAAGGACACAAATGCGCTTTGAAATTAAAAAAATTCAAAAAAAATTTAATACTACTAGTATTTATGTAACACATGATCAAATTGAAGCAATGACACTTGCAGATAGAATTGTTTTACTAAACAAAGGAAATATTGAACAAATTGGTACTCCAATAGAATTGTATACTAAACCAGCTTCAACTTTTGTTGGAGGTTTTATTGGAAACCCTCCTATGAATTTTATTCCTGGAGAATATATTTCGAACTATATTAATTTTAATAATTTCAATAAAAACTGTATTGTTGGAATAAGACCAGAAAATATTAAAATTTTAACGGATATTGAAGACAAAAAATCAATACCATTTAAATTTGAAATGTTCGAAATTATAGGTCATGAAAGTCTTGTTTATGGAAAAATTGATAATTCTAACATTTCTATCATAATCAAAACAAATAAAATAAATAATGATTTTAGTTCAAAAAAACTTTATATTAGTTTTAAACACGATGATCTCCATTTTTTTCCAAAAGATACTTAGTTATTTATTTGAATCAATTGTATATAAAATTTAGCAGCGAATTATAACTACTAGAAGAAAACCTATTATTTCCTTCTAATTTAGCTTTATCTTTAAGAAGAATATATTGGTTTTTTTCTAAAAAGATTGCAGCTGAATATTCTAATTTTTGTTTTAAATTTTCTTCGTCTCCGGAATTAAAAATTAAATTACTAAATACGGAAAGAACTTCTGGTAGTGCTCCTACATTTGAACTTAATACAGGAATACCGCTTTGTAAAAATTCTACTCCAACTCTACAAATAACCTCACTCCCTAAGCTTGGAATAACCCCAAAACTTACAGTAGCAATTAAGTTTTCTATATTATTAATTTTTTCTTCAATTATAAATACTTGTTTTTTTTGAGAAGAATCCTCTAAAAAAAACTTATTAACATTAGATTTTTGAATATCAAACTTACTTAAATGTTTTAAAAAAATATTTTGTGGGTTAATATTTGCTTTGTACCCTAAAAAAATTAACTGACTTTCTATTGTATTATTAAATCTATCTTTAAAATTTGCCTTGCTAAATGCTTCTAATAAATAATCATGCCCCTTAACGGGATCAAATCTTCCAATAACTAAAAAAGAGAGTTTATTTTTATCTATTGGTGGAAATGAGCTGTCTAAATAAAACCTATTTTCATAATTTTTTTGAGGCATTGCATCTTTAGCGTAATAATGAACAATTGTTTTATTTTTATTCAATTCAAAACCAACTTGTTTTTTTATACAATCTGCAGCAAATATAATTTTATTAGTTAAATAATTATAAATTATTCTTGAAAAAAAATTTGATTTAAGTCTTTGCGCTTGACCTCTAACTCGAATTAATTTTTTATTTTTCCATAAGAAAGGAAATAATATTTTAGTTACAACACAAAGAGAATGTTCTCTACCTTCAAAGGTCCAAAAAAAAATTTGTTTATTTTTATACTTAAATAAGGTTTGAATTATAAAAATTAAACTCGTCATAAAAGAAATTATTGTTTGCCTATGAATTGGCAAATGTTTAAAAGGTAAATGATTTTCTAAGCATTTTTGCTGCATTGCTGTATGACCTACTTCTGAGCAATACAATACTCCATCGGGCTGATTAAGATACAATGCAAGTTGTAAACTATAATCAGAAACTGCAGAAAACCAAGGATTAGAATTTAAAAATAAATGTTTTAACTCAAAATTATCTTTCAAAAAGTCATACCTTACGAAAAATTATTATAGGATTTGTCAATAATTCTTGTTTTTCATCCGCTTCTACAATTTTATTCCATGTAGAAATGGGATCATCAAACCCCAAAACATACCCCCTATCTTCTAACTTACCTTCACAATAAATCATTTCAAGCTCTAATTTTTTTGCCATTTCATTTATTAAATTTAAAGGTATTCCTGGATCAGAGGGATGCATAAAAGCATCTGCGACGCTAACAGAACCAGCCCCTAAGTAATAAAATCGTTTTCTGCTCGAAGCAAAAAATCCTAAAAAATTAAAAAACTGCCAAAACCTTAGTAAAGCATAATGCGATAAGATCTTGAATCTAAAATGTTTTTTTTGAAAAAAGCCGCTCCAAATATTTTGATAACGAGTTTGAATCCGACGCTCAAGCTTTCTTCCATGAAAGCTATAAACCATAAGGCGTAAGACGCCTCCAGAATTTAGTTTTTGGGCCATTGCAGAAAATAATGGTAAGGGGTCGGGTTGATGATGAAGCACCCCAAAGCACTGAATAAAATCAAACTTACCTAGGGCCTTTTCATTTAAAATAACTTCTGCATTGCCCTGCAAAAATTCAATTTTACTAGTTTTTACTCGTTTGGTAATAAAATTTGCAATTTTCAAAAAAGAAATTTTCTTTTTTGCCTTTTCAATTGCCTTTCGACTCAGATCAATTGCAATAATTTCGTTTTTAGGGTGCAATTTTCTAAACAATACAGGCTCATCGGTTCCACAACCAACTAATAATATTCTTTTTTCATCAGAAAAAAGATTTTTCAGTTCAACAAAAATACAGAGCCATTCTTTTTTATTGGCATAACCTCCAAAAACAGAAAAATCATTGCTCAGCTTCCAGATTGTATAGGCTATATTTGTTTTGCCTAAAGCAATACCAAAACCAAATCCTCCATGAGCCGTAAACTGCGCCTCAATTTTAGGTAAAACTATCAGAGGACGGTTTGGATAAGGAAAAATCTCGTAAAATCTCCTCATTTTCTCTATTTTAAGAAGCTCCATGCAATTACCCTTCTTTACAAACCTAAAAGGTATTCTGTAAAATTAACCTATAATAACATGTAGATCATCCAAACTAAAGGAGTTTATTTTCTGCACTTGACACAGAGATCTTTGTAAAGTATTGATGTTGGTCTTACTATGGTGGCTGTAGTCAAGTGGTTAAGACAATGGATTGTGATTCCATCATGCGGGGGTTCAAGTCCCCTCAGTCACCCCATCATTTTAAAAGCCCTCTGAATTAATACCAGAGGGCTTTTTGTGTTAAAGTGGTACCGCTAACGAGAAATAACGATATTGCATTTTAAATCCTCATAGTTATTTTCATATGGATCATATACATCTAAGGTAACTTCACCCCAAATTAATCTAGGTATCGCCCAAGTAGAAACCCCTACGCGACTAAAACGTTCTCCAAAATCATTTTGGCATTTCTTTTTTAATGTTTCGCAAAAATTTAACGCATCATCATCATTATAAAAAATTGGATATATTTTTAAACCAATAATTGAATTAAAATTTTGATGTATTTTTATGTAAAAACGACCTTTTAACCAAATACCATTTGGGTATATTTCTATAATATCTTTGTAGTCTTCAAATAAATTATTTTTATCGCCCCCTTTTGCCCAATTCCACCCTATGCCTTCTTTCATAATATGTTGATTAGAAACTGTATCGTTTATACAAAATAAATAAGATCCCGATGCATAAAGTGAAAATTGAAAAAAAATTGCTAAAAAAGATGTTATTTTAAAAAATTTACAAATTCTTTGATTACTCATTTATTTATTCTCCATACAAAATAAATAAAATTATTAAATATAACATTTTTTTCTATTAAGACAAAATTTTTAATAAAATTTTTTATACAATATATATTAATTTTTTTAAAAATATTATAGAATAATATTTTATCAGTATATTAATTTATATCAATTAAATTTAAGGAGAAATATGAAAGAAGACTCTATTATAATAAAGTCAAAAAGATTATATTTAAGGCATTTAGTTATAGAAGATGCAGAGCATATTTTTAACTATGCTAAAAATATTAATGTTTCAAAATTTGTAACATGGGATAGCCATGTTACAATAAAAGATAGCATTAAATTTGTTAAAAGTATTTTAAAAATTTACAAAATTTTTCCTATAAGTAACTTAGGAATAGTTATAAACGAAAATTTTAATGAAACAGTTATTGGCACTATTGGTTTATTACAAAAACAACGTATGTCATTAAACACATACGAGCTTGGTTTCGCAATTAACGAAAATTACTGGGGAAAAGGCTATGCTTATGAAGCCGCAATTTCTTTATTAAAGCATTGTTTTGATAATTATATTATACAAAGAGTTGAAGCAACATGTATGATTGAAAATAAAAAAAGCTATAAACTCATGGAAAAAATTGGTATGAAACGAGAAGGAATTCTAAGAAACTATGTATTTAAAAATAATTATTACTATGATAGCTATATGTATTCAATATTAAAACATGAATGGGATAATTTTTTATAATAAAAAAAACAGCTAAAGTTAATAATATTTTTTACCGATAGTTATATTATTATGTTTATTTAAGGCTTTGGCAATGAAAGTATATTTTAAAAACATTTTATTAATAATAACTCTTACTACAATATTAACATGTAGTCCAAAAATCAGTGAAACTTTTGAAGTTAAAAACACTTTTTCAGAAGAAAAATTCTCATTTAGTTTTGATAAATTAAATGAACCTTTAACTTATGATGAGAAAATAAAATTAGTAGAAAATTTAAAAACCTTAAAGGATAAGATAATTAGTGATTATAAAAAAATAGATGAATTCAAAGATTTTTTCAGTATAACCCCTTCTATTACCTTAAATGAAACATATAGTTTTATGAGAAATAACAAAAAAATAAACAATAATTATGATAAAAATCGGAACATTAACATAATTTTAGTTCAAGATCAATATTCTGAAATTAATAAAATTATTTTGTTATCTCAAAACAATAATGAAAGATCAATTATTAACGAAAAAATAGCCGACTTACAATCGACAATAAAATCATATCACGAAAATTATATTGATTTATTTAATATAATTGAAAATAGCCTGAAAAATATTTCATGCGATACAAAAAACATAAATTGTACTAAAACAAAAATATTAGAAGGAATTCATAATGATGATGAAACAATTTCTGGTATTAATGAATTAAAAAACAATATTGAACGAACTCAAATTTTTGCAGAAAACATACTAAACTAAATTATTTGGGATCATATTTTTTGGATAATCAGTGATTCTTGAAAAAGGACCTTGATAAATTGCAAAAATTTGAAAAATTTCTGTTGAATTCATATTTTCTTTATTAATAATATCAGATTCACGAATAATTATAATTCTATGAGAATTTTTATCAGTAATAATTAATAAACCCTCAAACCAAAACAATCCCGAAGGTTCATTTAGTTTTTCTGATAAAATAATTGTTCCCATATAATCTTTACCAATTGAATAACTTCTTAGCGCATTATTATACGAATCTAAAATATAAAGATTTTGTGATTGAGAACTCCATGCACAACTTAATGGATACTGCATTTTTGCCTCAGCACCCAGTCCATCAACAAAACCAGAATCAAAAAGTCCACTACTCACTAAACTCATAATCATGGTCTTACCAGTATCATTCCAATTTTTAACTAACAGTCTAACTGAACTCGAATTACTATCCGTAAAAGCCAGAACTGTGTCAGAAATTGCTGAAATACCGGTAGGCTGGGCAAGACATGCAAATGCTGCAGGTCCATCTAATACATCTTCTTTCCCCGCACCGGCCAAATGAATTACAGCATCATCTTTGGGAACATACAAAACGATTTGATGACTTCCAGAACATGTGATCGCTAAATTATTACCCCAAACACAAACATCAGTCGGAGAACTTAAAGGAGCTAATTTTGCATCATATTCCGCACGCGACTCAAAAATGCTGTGCTCACCCTTTCCTGCAAGAACCCGAAATTTTTTATGTTTATTAGGATTTAAATCAAAAGCAACCACTCGGTTATGACCAGTGTCACACACAACCAATTCATCTTTCCAAATACAACACCCCAAAGGCGATAATAAATCACATTCTCCAAAAAAAGTAACAAAATTTCCTTCATGATTTAATTGAACAACTCTATTATTATAAGTATCAGTTACAAAATAAAACAAAGAATTTTCTATTTTTGAAGCAACTGTCTTAGTAGGATAACGAAACATAAATTTGTCATCATATTTTTCAGAATTTATTAATCCAATTTCAGGGAAATTTTTATCCTGAAATAACTGATTAATTTGTTCTAACAAAATATCAAATTTATACTCTCCTGTTATAGAAAAAAAGATACTGCCATCACAATCAATTAAAACAAAAGCGGGTGTATTTTTTAAAGCAAAGTTTTTCCAAATACTCATTTTCTCATCAACTACAACAGAGTGCTCAATTTTTAAACGGATACAAGCTTCTTTAATATTAATAAAATTAAATTCATGTTGAAATTTTGGTTGATGAATACTAATAATAGCCAAACCTCTTTTAGTAAATTCATTTTCAATTTTTTTTAGTTCTTCAATAATATTAATAGAATTTACACTAGAAAAAGTCCAAAAACATAAAAGTATTGGTTGTCCCTTTAATGATTCTAAACTTAAAGGAAAAGAAGTATTAATCCACTTAGAGTGATCAGGAAATTCTGGAGCAATTACGGGCATTATCACACCTGTTTAAAAAATAAATTAAAAAATATTTATTTTGCCTTAAATTGTTTTAAAACAATCTTTATTAAATCATAATTCATTTTTAACCCAGAAGTCTTCCCTTTTCTAATTGTTAGAAAAATTTTTGGCAAAAAAATGACAAACATTATCAAACCAATAAAAAGCGTTAAAAACAGAAAAATTAATAAAAACGGCAGAAAAATTAAAAACTTAATTAAAGATGGTTTTTTAAATTTTATATTTTTATAACTTATAAAATTATCATCAAATCTCTTGAAATTATAATATTTAGTGTCTTCTTGGTACTGAATTTCTTGTACTAATTGAGCATTACCATCAATTTCATCGAATTTTTCATCATGCTTTTTAACTTCAGATACAAATTCAACATCAATGACTTCATCTGAATTAAATATTTTTTTATCTTTCAAATATAATTCCTTTCATTGTTCAACGCATCAATTATTAAATATTTTTAAATAACTATCAACGCCAAATGTTTTTTGTATTATTTTAGAATTCCAAAATATTTCTGATCTTGAATTCCAAACCCAAAGCCCATTATTTAACACGCAAATATTATTTGCTAACTCTTTTACAAATAGCAAATTATGTGTTGCTATAAAAACAATAGAATTATTTTGACATGCAATCTTTTTAATTTTGTGAATTAAAGTGTTCTTACATGAGATATCTAAATCATTTTCGGGCTCATCCAAAAAGATTATCTTTGATTTATAGGCCCATATTCTTGCTAATTGCACCATTTTCCACTCACCCCCACTTAGTTGGATAAGTTCTCTTTTTTCTAAGTGAGACAACCCAAAATCACTTAAAACCCGAAAATAGTCAATCTCTTTTTTATTATAAGACAAAGTTTTATTATTCAAAAAATCTTCATTTAAATAGAGAAATTCCTTAACATTAAAATTTTCTGGTCTAGGTAAATTTTGAGGTAGCCAAGAAATATGAGTATTATTTAAAAAATTCTTAACATTTTGATTATTTAAAGTTAAATTTCCATAATAATTTCTTAATATACCTGAACACAATTTTAATAACGTACTTTTACCAGAACCATTTTTTCCTATTAAGCATATAATATCTCCAGATTTAAATAAGAAATTAACATTTCTTACTAACACATCACCAAAATTAGTAATATACGCCAAATTTTCAGCTTTAATTTCAAAATAATTCATATTTTGAACCTTTTAAATAAAATATATGAAAGTAAAGGTGCTCCCAAAATTGCAGTAAATATACCTATAGATAATTGTGCAGGAGAAAATAATGTTCTAGAAAGTGTATCAGCATTTATTAAAACAATCGCACCTAAAATCATACTCAAAATCACTTCAAATTGTGATGAAAATCTATGTATTCTTTTTATAATATGAGGTATTATTAATCCTATAAAAGCGATTGATCCAGATAAAACTATAACTATAGAAATAATTATACAAATTAAAAAAATTATTTTTTTTCTTAAATGAGTTGGATCTACACCAATAGATTTTGCAAATTCGTCTCCAAATAAAAGAATATCCAAATATTTTACATAATTTAATAATTTATATATTATAAAACTAACTATAATATAACAAAAAATTAGCTGTATACTTGAACATTGCTGAATATTTCCAATAAGATAATTTTGAATCTCTAATAATTGACTTGGCTTTGCGACAGTAAAAATAATTAATAATAAAGAAGAGAAAAATGAATTTAAAATTATACCTATAATTATATATGTAAATTCATCTTGAACGTTTAAAATCTTTTTGCGCATATAAAATATAATTAAAAAAGAAAACACACAGCCAACAAATGCAAAAATTGGTTGAATTGGAAATACGTTAAATAACGAACTATAATAAATAGGAATTAAAGGATAAACCATTAAAAAAAGAGCAGAAAAAAATGTCCCTCCAGATGAAACACCAAGAATAAAAGGATCAGCTAATGGATTTCTTAATAATTTTTGTAAAATATAGCCACAAAGAGGAAGAGTTGCTCCAACCAGAACAACTTGCATAAGATTAATAACTCTTAATTTTAAAATTTTACCAAACAATTCATGCGATTCAATATATAAATTAAAAAAACTTTTAAAATTAATTGAGCCAAAATACAAATTAAACATACATGATAACATAAAAATTATAAAATATATAAAAAATACATTTTTTGAAAAACTACTTTTCAATTTTTAAACTCTCTAGAAATTTAATTCCTTCAACAATACGAGGTCCTGGTCTTACAAGAATATCTTTTGGTACAATAATTAGCTTAATTGATCTTGCTTTTTCCCCAAATATTTTTTCAATATTTATTTTTTGAAAATTTACACTTTCTTGATAAGTTTTACCATCCAAAGTACCTGCTAAAATAATATTAGGATCATGATTTAATAAAAATTCATTTGTAATTTTTGGATATTTAATCAAACTTCTAGCTACAATATTTTTAAAACCAGCTTGTTTAAATAAATCACCTAACCATGTGTTATCGCTAAATGAGTACACAGGATTAAATTGTAAAGCAAACAAAAAACTCAAATTATTTTTTGAGGATTTTAAATTATTATAACTTTTTAAAATTGATTCAGAAATAAGATTAGCTTTTTCTTTTTTTTCTAAATAACTTCCTAATTTTATTATTTCTGCAGCCAAATCATAAATACTATCTGCTTTAAAATATATAACTTTTATTCCTAAACTGTTTAATGTATTTAATTTGTCTTTTGGATTTCCTTCGGTAGCAAGAACAATATTTGCTTTTAGAGCTAGAATTTTTTCGATGTTTGGTGCGTTAAAATTTCCGATTTTTTCAATTTTATTTGCTTCTTCCGGATAGTCACATAAAAAAGTATTTCCAACCAAATTATCGCCTAACCCTAAAGCATAAACTATTTCTGTTAAGTTTGGAGCTAAAGAAACAATTTTATAATCACTTTTTGAAAAACTTAATTCTACAAAAATAAAATTAGATAAAAATAATAAAAAATAAAGTATATTTTTCATTTCATCAGACCAGATGCTATAATTCTATCTTTAATCTTTTTTATAACACGAGCTTCTAATTGTCTTGCTCTCTCTCTCGTGATTCCATATTTATCTCCTACATCTTGCAAAGTTATAGGCTCATCTGACATAATTCTATTATGAAAAATATAGGCATCTCTTTCATTTAAATCTTTTTCAATAATAGACATTTCTTTACGAAGTATTTTTAAGAGCTGCTCTCTTTCTAATGCGGATGACACATCCTCTGTCTCAGAAAAAAGCAAATCAACTTGTCGTGAATCTCCGTCTTCATTAACTTTAGAGTCTAAAGATACATCGCTTTTAGTAAGACGTTGCTGCATTTCAAGAACGTCTTGTGGTTGAACTCCAATTTTTTCTGCTAAAAGATTGGCATCAAATTTTTGAGTTAAAGCATAAAGCTTTTCTGCTTCACCCCTTAATCTAAAAAATAATTTTCTTTGAGCATCCGTTGTTCCCATTCTCACAAGACTTTTATTATCCATTAAAAATTTTAAAATATAAGCTCTAATCCACCATGCACTGTAGGTAGAAAGTTTGACACCCCTATATGGATTAAAACGATTAACAGCTTGAACAAGACCTGCATTACCTTCTTGAATTAAGTCTAAAATTTGAGAATACGCCCTTCGATATTCCATGGCAATCTTTACAACTAATCTTAAATTTGAAGTAACAAGCCTGTTTCTTGCTTCGATATTTTGATTTTCATAAGCTTTAATTGCGACTTCACGCTCTTCTTCACGGCTCATCAAAGGATATTTTCTCAATTCAGCCAAATACCTTTGTAAAGCGTTTGTTGTCACTAAGCCTTTTTCTTGAACATCAAGTTCGAGACTTTCTTCTAATTCGTCTTCTTCACTTTCTTCTTCTTGCTCTCTTAAACCTGGTAAAATATCGCTATCATCCAATACCACCTCGGCTTCGGCATTGAATTCATTTTCAACATCAATAACGTCATTGTCATATTTCTCCTGAGCAGAGTGAGAATAGTCGTCATCGTCAAGCACCTCAGCATCCAACAGACTATCATCATTATTTTTTTCCAAGTCCTTAATTTTTTGATATGATTTTGGAAACTTTTTAGACTTATGAACAGAAATGCGAACGAAAGACTTCTTTTTTCGTTTATTTGTCTCTGACGTTTGCTTTTCTTCATTAGCTGGCACAATCTCTTTGTTACGAGTCATAGGACTTACTCCCTGAAAAGGAATCTAAAATGCTTAGAGTAGGGATCATTTCAAACCCTTTTGCAAAAATCATAAAACTCAATCCTGAATACAACACTCGACTTTGGTATGCATTAGCAAACAATGGTCTATTAGAGGTCACTCGCTCTAAAGAACAATTAGAGCAAGTTTGCCAAGAGTTTAGCGAACGAAAAATAAACCTTGTGGGAATCGTTGGCGGTGATGGTAGTATAAGTTTGGCTCTTAGCGCTTTATACAAAGCATATGGTCCTTCTAAACTTCCAAAAATTCTTTTACTCAAAGGCGGGACAATCAACTTTTTAGCAAAAAATCTTGGCATAAAACCTGAGGCTCAAATATGTTTAGAAGATTCTTTAAATCTCATCAATAGAAAACGATCCATGAATGAAATTATTCTGAGTACCTTGCATGTCAATGGCCGTTTGGGATTTATATTTGCAAATGGAATAGCCACAACTTTTCTCGAAGAATTTTACAAAGACAAAAACAGTACTTTTGGTGCAGCAATAAAAGTTCTAGGTTACCTCACCGACGGCGCCACAAAAGGTAAATTCAATGGATCGTTTTCTCGTCTTGTAAAACAGCAAAAAATGGAAATTCAAACATTTCCTGCGTCAATATGGCAATCTAGTACCAATCATTTTAAAATTCCAGAAGAATTTAGTATTGTTCTCGCTTCGACTGTAAAAAATTTACCCCTAACCTCCGGTTTTTTTAGGAAAGTTGTCTATGGCGACAAGAGTGCAGAAATGATAGCAGTTTCAGAAAAAGGCAAAAACTTAGTCAAAGGGGTCTGCAAATCATTACTAGGAGGCAATATCTATTCATTTCCAAAGGTCAATTCCACTAAATTTCAAAAAGCTAGTATTACTTGCAAAGAAAATAGCCTTTATTCCTTAGATGGTGATCTTATTTACTCTAAAGATAGCGTAATTAACATTGAAATAGGACCAAACTTTGTGTTTTGCTCTCCTTACGATATAGCTAAATAGATATATTTAGCTACAAAGGATTTTTATGACTGTGAGAGAAAAGAAAGAAAAAGAAGATAATAAAAATTCTGATTCTAAACGCAGTTTCACCGTAAGAGAAATGGAAATCCAAGACCTAGCAGATGCTTATAACTTAGGGGAAACATGTTTTCGCGCAGACTTATGGCCAATGCTTTATCGGGGTTGGGACGAATATGAAGTCACAAGTATGTTCAATACCGACGGAGATTACTGCCTTGTAGCCGAAAACGATGAATTTCAAAAAGGCATAGACCCAGATGATGAACGAATTGTAGGGTTCGTTCTTGGCACAGTTATGTCAAAACCCGGTACAGCATGGAGTTATGGCTATATCGTCTGGCTTTGCGCGCACCCCAACTGGCAACGCGAAGGAGTTGCTAGCAAGCTAATTGACAAAGTTGTAGAAGCCTTTGTAGAAAACGAAGGTGTACGCATTATTATGGCCGATACAGACCCTAGTAATAATAGAGCGGTACATTTTTTTAAGAAAAAAGGTTTCGATCAAGAACATCAGCATGTATTTTTAACTTCAAATATTGAAAATAATCCTTTGTATTCTAATCTACTTCACAAGTCGAGAGCAGCTGCACTTGAAGAACAATACTTAAAAAAAATTAGACGACTGGCAATAGGTTCATCAAGTATCGCGGCAGTTAAAAATTTAAAAAGAAAAAATATCAACAGTAAAAATGATAAAGGGAAAAATAATATTGCCAAGAAAAAATCTAAAAAAAAGAAAAAATCTAAAAAAAAGAAATAAAATAAATTCAAGTTTATATATACGTTAAAAAGGACTACTAAGTAAAATGTTTACTCAACTAGCAAGCCAATTCAATCTCTCATCGCTTAACAAAGCTCAAAATGAAGCATGCACCCACAAACTAGGCCCTGCAGTTGTGTACGCAGGTGCAGGAAGCGGCAAAACTAAAGTAATTTGCTCAAGAATATCTTGGCTCATCACTGCCGAAGGAGTTCCTGCATCCAGTATTTTAGCGGTAACATTTACTAACAAAGCAGCTAACGAAATGAAAGAAAGAATTGAAAGCTACATAGGAGCACATAAAGCAAAACATGTTATCATCTCTACGTTTCATTCTTTTTGCGCAAAATTTTTAAGAATATATTGCCATGAAGCAGGTTATAATCCAGGATTTTCAATTTATGATGATGGTGAGCAAAAAAGCTTACTTAAAGACATATTAAAACAACTTAACGTTCCCGATAAATTACTTTCAGTAAGCACAGTAAAGTCTAAAATTGATAAAATTAAAAATCGGGGACTTACTCCTGAAGAATATCTTGATGAAATAAAAAATAATCAAGACTTAACAAATAAAGAAATAAAAAACCAATTTAGAAATTATGGTGAACAATACGATCCTGAGCTAATTCAAAAAGTATATGAAATGTATCAACAATCATTAAAACAACAAAATGCTATGGATTTTAATGACCTGTTACTAATTATGTATCGTTTACTTAAAGATGTTCCAAAAGTTCTTGAATCATTACAAAATAGATTTTCATATTTTTTAATTGACGAATTTCAAGATACAAACCCTATTCAATTTAAGCTCATTCAAATTTTAAGCCAAAAATCAAGAAATTTATTTATTGTAGGTGATGATGATCAAAGTATTTATTCTTGGAGAGGAGCAGAGCCTGATTTTATTTTAAATTTTCATCATCTATATAAAGATGCAAAAATTTACAAATTAGAAGAAAATTATAGAAGCACTAATACAATTATTGGTGCTGCAACGAGTTTAATAAAAAACAACTCAAAAAGAGCAAACAAAACCTTATATACAAACAAAAAAAGTGATGAAAAGGTAAAGTTCAAATCACTAGAAGAACCTTTTTCTGAAGCAAGATATATTGCCAACGAAATATTTAGTGCAGTTCAAAATAATCATAGTTTTTCTGATTTTTGTATTTTATATAGGACTAATGCGCAAAGCCGTTCTTTAGAAGATGAACTTAGAAGAAGAATGATGCCATATATTATTTATGGATTGGTTCGCTTTTATGAAAGAGCTGAAATAAAAATTTTACTGGGTTATTTAAAATTAATTATCAATCCCAATGACGACGCTTCTTTTCAAAAAGTCATTAACACTCCTAGGCGTAGTTTTGGAGACAAAGCTCTTCAAAAACTAAAAGAAACTTCACAAAAACGTAACGAATCTCTTTTAAAAACATTAAACGAAATTGTTTTTGGAGTAATTGAAAACGAAGTATCGCGATCGATTAGTGGTGCAAAAGAATTTATGATTAGCTATCAAAAATGGAAAAGTAACATAGATTTATTTAACAAACCTTCTTTAACTCTTGCAGAAATCATTTCCGATATTAATTTTGAACAATTTTTGAAAGCAAGTTATCCCGAAGATTTTGATGAAAGATGGTTAAATGTTATTGAGCTAAAAAATGCACTGGTGGAGTTTGAAAGTTTTCAAAAAGAAGAATTTGAACTTGAAAGCACTAATCAAGTAAACATAAATGGTACAAGTATATTAACAAAATTTCTTGATCAAGCAATGCTGACTGTTGAACCCACAGTAAATAATGTTCAAGATGGAAAATCAAGTGCTATCACTTTAATGACAATTCATGCAGCTAAAGGCTTGGAGTTCTCTAAAGTTTTTATTACCGGACTTGAAGAAGGTATTTTGCCTCATCAAAACTCATTAGATTCAATTGATGATATTGAAGAAGAACGTCGACTTTTATATGTTGCAATTACAAGAGCAAAAGATACCCTAACAATAACCAATTCTAAAAGAAACAGATATAAAGATTTTCTACCAGCACAAGAAAGTAGATTCATATCTGAAATTTCTTCAGAATATATTAGTTATGAAAATAGCTACAAAAATTCAGTTCGAAAAGAATTTGGCGTACTTAATAATAAAAATAATATTTTTCAAGATAAACCAAGAATTTTTAAAGGTGATGATTTACTTAACACAAAAGAGGTAAATATTAATCATACAGAATGCTCTTGGCAAAAAGGCCAAAGAGTAAATCACAAAGTATTTGGTATTGGAGTCATTAAAGAAATCGAAAAAACAGGAGAAGGCTACCGACTCAAAATTAAGTTTGAAAAAAATAATGTCGGAGAAAAAACTTTAATTCACACCTATGTCAACCCTATATAATTTTTTATAAGGTAATAAACTAAATGAAAAAAATTATTAAAGTTTCTCCTTCAATTGCAGCAGGAAACTTACTTAAATTAGAAGAAGAAGTTAGAAAATTAGAAAGTAGCGGAGCTGATAGCATACACTTTGACGTTATGGATGGTCATTTTGTTCCTTTACTTACAATTGGAGTGCCATTTATTGAGCAGATGCGTAAAATAACAAATATGGAATTAGATGTTCACATAATGGTTACCAATCCAGATCAGGTTTTTTTAGACTACCTTAACGCTGGAGCCGATATACTTAGCTTTCACCATGAAGTTGCACTGCATCCTCATAGAATTTGCACGCAAATTAAAAATCATGGAAAAAAAGCCGGTATTGCATTAAATCCAGGAACTCATTGGAGAAATATAGAGTATTTATTACCAGTATTAGATCAGGTAACTATTATGTCTGTTAATCCTGGTTTTTCTAGACAAAACCACCTGACATTAACTCATAAAAAAATTCAAGAACTTTTTAATTATAAAATTCAAAATAACTTAAATTTTGAAATAATGGTTGATGGTGGGATAAATGCTGATAATGTAAATATAATTTCTAAGTTAGGAGCGGATATAGTTGTAGCAGGTGGAGCGGTTTTTAATTATGAAAATTATAAAGAAGCAATTGAAAAAATTAAATCCGCTTCTTTATTAAATAATTAACCAATTAACATTTTTAAGAAGACACAGTATTGTCAACCACACCTCCGACTAAATCCGGAGGCTTGAGGAGAGAAACCTCTAAAAGCGGTTGACCAGACCCCTCCAAGAAATTGGAGGAGACGTTCTTGTGGAATGGCTAACATAAGTTAGCAGAAATAGGCACTTTGGGATGCGTGCCAGTCCCAAACTCTGCGGTGAGTGTTCATGCAAGCGTGAGGTGTAACGCTGAAGGATGCTCACAAAAACCCACGAGTAACAAGGTCGAGGCAAACTTTAATCAGGCTCGTAAGAGCAAATAGGAAATCAAATGCCACTGGTACTTTCCAGCACAAAAAAGCCACTGATGCCATGCACTCCTAAGCGTGCTCGCTTGCTTTTGGAACGTAAAAAAGCTGCAGTTTTTAGAATATATCCTTTCACGATTATTTTAAAAGATCGCGCAGACGGAGAAACTCAACCATTAGAATTTAAGGCTGATCCAGGTAGTAAAACAACTGGAATTACTCTTGTTTTAAATGGCAAATCAGAGAAAAAAGTAGTGACTGCAATTAACCTTCAGCATCGTGGTCAAACGATCAAATCTAACCTCGAAAAAAGGCGCGGCGTTCGTCGAGGACGTAGAAATAGGCATACAAGATATCGTGCACCAAGATTTGATAATAGATCTCGTTTCAAGGGTTGGCTTCCTCCTTCTCTTATGTCACGGGTTTATAACGTACAAACATGGTTCAATCGTCTGTCAAAATTTTCTCCAATTTCTTTGTGCGCTGTAGAAACAGTTCGTTTTGATATGCAAAAAATGGAGAGTCCTGAAATTTCAGGTGCAGAATATCAACAAGGAGAACTTCTAGGCTACGAAGTGCGTGAGTATTTGCTTGAAAAATGGAATAGAAAATGCACTTATTGTGAAAAAGAAAATATTCCGTTGCAGATAGAACACATCACCCCACGTTCCAAAGGTGGCTCAAACAGGGTTTCTAATTTGTGTTTAGCATGCGAAAAATGCAATCAAAAAAAAGCAAACAAAGATATTAAAGATTTTTTAAAAACAAAGCCTGAACTTTTAAAGAACATTAAGACTCATTTGCAAAAACCTCTTAAAGATGCCGCTGTGGTCAATGCAACCCGATATGCAACGGGTAACGTGATCAAAACAATGGAATTGCCAACAACATTTTGGTCTGGTGGAAGAACAAAATACAATCGCATTCAGCAAGGTTACAAAAAAGATCATTGGATTGATGCTGCGTGTGTTGGAGAAAGTGGAGAAAATGTTGTGATTCCTGAAAAACTTAAGGCAAAACTCATTACAGCAACTGGGCATGGGGATAGACAACTTTGTCTTGTTGATAAACATGGTTTTCCACGCTCCAAACCTGCTGTAGGCAATGTTTGTTTTGGCTTTAGAACAGGAGATATTGTCTCTGCAAAAGTCATAGCAGGAAAAAAAGCTGGTTCCTACATTGGAAAAGTTGCTGTTCGTTCAAGTGGCTCGTTTAATATCACAACAAAAAAACAAACAATTCAAGGAATTTCACATAAGTTTTGTAAAAAATTACATGCAAAAGATGGGTACAACTATGCTACAATTTAAAGTTACAAATTCATTCGCAATGCAACCAAGCGTCGCACGCAAGCGACTCCTTTGTCTGCTTGCAAATTCACAATTTACGCCTGCATTTCCTAACAGAAAATTGGCTCTTTTAGCTCATTTTCCTCCTCTTCCTAACGGAAGAGGTCTCCAATTCGAGGTGTAGGATGAATCTAAATTTTTATAGTTGTATTTTTGAAGAATTAGAATATCTTGAAAAAAAACTTGTAGAATATTTACTTACACCAAACAAACCAACCAATGAAGTTTTAAAACATATTTTTTCCTCTGGTGGTAAAAGAATTCGTCCTGCTATTTTTTTACTTTGTTCTAAATTAATAAATTATGATGACGAACATAAATTTCCAATTTCATCTGTTTGTGAGTACATTCATACGGCAAGCCTGCTACACGATGATGTCATAGATAACTCTACCCTGCGGCGAAATAAACCAACAGTAAATTCTGTCTGGGGCGACGAAACTGCTGTTTTATCTGGAGATCTTATTTATTCTGCGGCATGCCGACTTATGGTCAAAACTCAAAGTTTACCTTTAATTGATGATTTTGCAGAATGTATTCGCTCCATGAGTGAAAGTGAACTTTTTCAGCTTGAATTACTTTGGAAAAAAGATGTTTCTTTAAATGATTATTATCGGGTTGTATTAGGTAAAACAGCTATTCTTTTTCAAGCATGCGCCAAAACTCCATGCTATCTTAAAAAGACTGATCCCAAAATTATTAGTGAACTTGAAAATTATGGTCGAAATTTAGGCTTTGCATTTCAAATATTTGATGATTATTTAGATTACGAAGGAACCCAAACTTTACTTGGAAAGCCTGTTTTAAGTGACCTTCTCGAAGGTAAAATCACACTTCCTTTAATATATTCCTTAAACTCTAATCACTCACTTACAAATAAATTAAATTTACTTGTTAATTTAATTATTGAAAATGGCTCTGCAAGTAATGATGAAAAAAGTGAACTTTTAGAACTTGTTAAGTTAACAGGAGGTTTAAATCACGCTTTTATAAAAGCACAAGAACACATAGATTTAGCAAAAAATTCTTTAAACCTAATTGAAAAAAACTTTTCTCTTTCACAATCCCAAATTGAAGCATTAAATAGCCTAAAAGAGATTACGTCTTTTGTATTAAATAGAAAGCATTAAAAAATGAATATTTTTTCAATACGAAAACATATTTTAAAAAACGGACTAACTGTTTTATATTGCCATACACCTCAAACTGTCGCTTTTGAGCTGGCAATCCATATCAACACGGGTTCGAGAGATGAAAATGAATCTAATAGTGGAGTTTCGCATTTTTTAGAACACATGATGTTTAGAGGTTCAAGAAAATATCCCAATTCTATTTCGCTTTCAAATGCTTTAGAAAGTTTTGGCGGCGAAACTAATGCTATGACAGGAATAGAGAACACAACATATTGGTTAAAAGGTGATGCTGAAAAAACCTTAAAGGCAATAGAATGCTTTGCAGATTTTTTTCTATATCCAAATTTTGCTGATTTAGAAATTGAAAGATCTGTAATTCTCCAAGAGATGGCTTCGGATTTTAATGAGTCTGGAGATAGCATTGATACAGAATCATTATCATATTCTACTTTATTTTCTAATCATCCTTTAGGAAACTCTATAATTGGAAATGAAGAAGTTATTAAAAAATTAAGTGTCGAAGAACTACATCAAAAAAGAAAAGATTTTTATATTCCTTCTCGTTGTATAATAACAATACATACTTCAATTAGTGAAGAAGAGGTTATTAAAGTAATTGATCAACATTTTGGTCACCGATGGGAACATTCACAAAATGCAAATCCTCAAAGGGTAAGTGCAGAAGGTTTAATTTCAAAACTGCATTTAAATGGTTTTAAAAAACCTCAAAACGCTTTATGTTTACAAAATAATCCTGACAATCAATTTTCTGCCAAAATTATTTTTCCCACAATTGGTGGATTGTCTAAAGATGTTATATTAGTTACTTTTTTACAAAGAATTCTTGATGATGGTATATGCACTCGACTTCCAGCAAATATTAGAGAAAAACATGGCTTAGTTTATGACATAAGTTGTGATACACAATTTTTTTATGAAGTTGGAACATTTAGCATAGATGCAACTGTTTCTGAAAATTTAATAAATATATTATTAGATAAATTAACATTTGAAATAATTTCTATCTCTAACGAAGCACCTTCTATTAACGAAGTTGAACATATAAAATTTAGATATATTTTTGATTTAAAACAAATCAAAGAAACACCTTCACGGCTTTTAAATAGAGAAGTTATAACAACATTTATGAATTCAAGCATAACAATTGATGATGAAATAGAATTTTTAAAGACTGTCACTCCTGAAATGGTATTAAATATTGCAAAAAGAATTTTCTCTTCTTCAAAACGCGGATTAGTTTTAGTAGGACCAAAATCACGAAAAAAACGAGATTATATTGAATCTTTACTTAAAAAATTTGACAAAATTGGATAAACTATGAATAAAATATCTACAGTTATCTAAATTTTTGTTGCAAAGGTAAATTTAAAATTGTCTTATTAAACTTTATTTAGTAATTGGAGTACAAATCGTGCAACACGAAACCGTTCTGACCGTTGAAAATTTGGTAACAAGTTTTAAAATTTCGGGACGAGAAATTAATGCTGTGGATAATTGTTCTTTTTCTGTTAAAAAAGGGAAAACCTTAGGTATTGTTGGCGAATCGGGTTGTGGCAAAAGCGTAACAAGTTTATCTTTAATGAGACTCATTCCCTCACCTCCAGGTAACATAAAATCAGGTAAAATAATTTTTGAAAATAAAAGTATACTAGACTTTTCAGAAAAAGAAATGAGATCAATTCGTGGTAATAAAATGTCAATGATCTTTCAAGAGCCTATGACTAGTTTAAATCCTGTTTACACAATTGGAGATCAAATCTCAGAAGTATTTTCTCTTCACAAGGGATTTAATAAAAAACAAGCTAAAGAACTTTCAATCGAAATGTTAAAGCAAGTAAAAATTCCATCACCAGAAAAAAGATTTGACGAATATCCACATCAGCTTTCAGGCGGTATGAGACAACGAGTCATGATTGCAATTGCAATTGCATGCAAACCTTCTTTATTAATAGCTGACGAACCAACAACTGCTCTAGACGTAACAATTCAGGCTCAAATTCTAGCATTAATGAACAATTTGCAAAAAGAAAATGGTATGTCAATTATTCTTATTACACATGATTTTGGAGTTGTTGCTGAAACTTGCGATGAAGTTGCAGTTATGTACGCAGGCAAAATTATTGAAAGCGCTACAACACAAGAAATTTTTTCTAATCCAAAACATCCTTATACAATTGGTCTTTTAAATTCAATCCCAAAACTGGGTGACAAAAAACATAGATTAAATACCATCCCAGGCATTGTTCCGCCCTTATCAAAACTACCCAAAGGATGTCGCTTTCAAGATAGATGCTCTTTAGCAAATCAAGAATGCAAAGAACGTGAGCCAGAATTATTAACTATTGAAAATAATAGAAAGGTTGCTTGCTTTAAAGCATGAGGAACATATATGTTTGCAAATTTATCTAATAATACACCTAAAAATAATAATGATAGTAATTTAGAAATAAATTCAGATGAATTCAAAAAAGTAGTAACATCTCGAAGAAGTGTGCGAATGTTTACTTCTACTCCAATACCAGAAAATATAATGAATGAATGTTTAGATCTTGCATTACTTGCTCCTAATTCTTCAAATTTACAACCTTGGGAATTTTATTGGGTACGTACTCCTGAAAAAAAACTTCAAATAGTTGAAGCGTGCTTATCTCAACCGGCAGCAAAAACAGCTGCAGAAATTATTGTTTGTGTGGCACGAACTAATACTTGGAAACAAAATTCCCAAAAAATGCTTGAATATTATGACAAAAATGGTATAAAAATCTCTAGTTCTGCAATTAATTACTACAAAAAAATTGTACCTCTCACTTATACTCAAGGATTTTTAAACATATTTGGTTATATAAAAAAACTATTTTTATTCTTTTATGGTTTAAAAAAACCTATTCCAAGAAATCCTGTAAGCAAATCAGATATGATTTTATGGGCATCTAAAACATGTGCGCTAGCAGCTGAAAATTTAATGCTTGCTTTGCGAGCTCATTCTTTTGACTCATGTGCCATGGAAGGTTTTGATTCTAGCAGAGTTAACAGAATTTTGGCGTTACCGAAAGATGCAGTTATAGTCATGGTAATTGGAGCAGGACAAAGAGCGCATAATGGTGTTTATGGACCAAGAATTAGGTTTGAAAGAAACTTATTTATTAAAGAGGTATAAACAATGACTGCAGAATATATTTTGCAGGTAAATAATTTAGTTAAATACTTTCCAATTACTGGAGGGATTTTAGGTAAAATTATTGATAATGTTCATGCTGTAGACGACGTAACATTCGCGGTAAAAAAAGGTAAAACGTTAGGCCTTGTTGGAGAATCCGGCTGCGGAAAAAGCACTCTTGGTAGAACTATTCTTAGACTTATAGAACCCACATCGGGTAGCATTATATTCAATGGGAAAGATATCACTTCAATAAGTCAAAAAGAACTAAGACCACTTCGCAAAGAAATTCAAATAATATTTCAAGATCCTTTTGCAAGTCTAAATCCTAGAATGTCAATCAAAGAAATATTATCCGAACCATTTGAAATTCATGATTTATACAAAAATAAAGAAGATAGAATGAATAAAATTTTATCTTTATTACGAGAAGTTGGTCTTGGACCAGAATCGATTGAACGATATCCTCATGAATTTTCTGGCGGACAAAGGCAACGGATTGGAATTGCAAGAGCTTTATCATTAAATCCTAAAATAATAATTTGTGATGAACCTGTTAGCGCTTTAGATGTATCTATTCAAAGCCAAATTTTAAATCTTATGATGGATTTAAGAGATAAATATAAACTTTCTTATATTTTTATCGCTCATAACTTATCTGTAATTGAACATATTTCAGATGATGTTGTGGTAATGTATTTAGGAAAAATTGCTGAATACACGTCTTCTGAAAATTTATATAATACCCCAATACATCCCTATACAAAAGCTTTAATATCTAGCATTCCAAAAAATAATGTTTTCTCTAAAAGAGAACATCAAGTTATTCAAGGTGATATACCAAGCCCTATCAATCCACCATCAGGCTGTCGGTTTCATACACGCTGCCCCTTTGCTAAAGATATTTGCATTAAAAAAATCCCAGAATTAAAAAATCATGGTAACGAGAAAAATTTACATTTGGTAGCATGTCATTTCGCGTCAGAAATAAAAAATAAACAACTAATTTAAAACCAATCTTAAAATTAATAAAAATTTTATATTGTATTATTTTCTTTACATTAAATTAAAATTGATTCAATATTAACAAACTAAAATTAAGTTGGAGGAACAGTTATGCGGCAAGAACGAAAATCACTTGGACTTATTAACTATCACTCAATTCAATATTTTACTAGAGATCTTAGAACTTGTGTAAATTGGCATATTAATAAATTTGGCTTTGATGAAATTGCTAAAAGTTCACCAGAACTCGAAAAAAAACACGGAATGCGTTCTGTAGTTTTGCGTGGACCTGGACAAATTGGTTGGATTATTTCAGAGCCAATTGAAAGAGGTTCTACAGCTGGAAGATATTTAAATAAACATCCAGATGGAATTGCATTTTTAAATTTTCGCGTTAAAAGTATAAAAAAAACTACTGAGTTTTTAGTTGATAAAAAAGCGTCAATTCTTTATGATATAGAAAATCATAAATCAAAAAATAATGGAACCTGGAAAGAAATTGCTATAGCAACTGCGGTTGATGATGTTAATTTTCGTTTTATTGAAGAAAAAAAATATGACTGTTTTGCGCCTGGTTATATTTGGACAAACGAATCGGCTAGAAACAACTCAAATTATTTAGGTCTTGATCTTGGAATAGATCATGTTACTTATAATTCAAGATCTATGCATGCACTTACTGAATTTTTTAGATATTGCCTTGGCTTTAAAAATTATTGGGGAATAGAGTTTCATACAGCGCATCATAATCCAGAATTGGGGACAGGCTCTGGCCTTGAAAGTATTGTGATGTGGGATAAAGAAAGCGGAATTAAATTTGCAACAAACCAACCATTATCACCTTTTTTTAATAACTCTCAAATTCAAATTTATATAGAAGATAATCATGGTTCTGGGATTCAACACATTGCTTTGGGAACAAAAAATATTATAAATTGTGTTGAAAAACTTAAACATAAAGGTATATCTTTTTTAGAACCATCTAATAAATACTTTGAGCAATTACCAGTAAGAATGAAAAAAATGAAATTACTAAAAATTAAAGAATCGTTTAGTGATATTCAAAAAAATAATATCTTGCTAGACGGATCGAATGGTAAATATTTATTGCAAATTTTTATGAAAGAGCAATGTGTGCAATTTGGAAAAAAAGATTCTGGACCTTTTTTTTATGAAATTATTCAAAGAGCGGGAGATGAAAGTTTTGGTGAAGGTAATTTTAAAGCACTATTTGATAGTATAGAAAAACAACAAATTGCTGATCACAGGCAAGAAATGCGTGATAGATTGGATTCTTTATGTTAAGTTATTAGTGGATAATTTGTATATCCATCTACTCCTCCTCGATAGAATGTTGCAGGATCTGGTTTATTTAAATCTAAATCATTTTCTATTCTTAAAACTAAGTCTGGATTTGCAATATAGTCTTTTCCAAATGCAACAGCATCAATATCATTTCTTTGTAATGCGATATTTGCTGTTTGTTTAGTAAATTTTTCATTTCCAATATATGTTCCTTTAAAAATTTTTTTAAGTTTTGATCCTATACTATCTGGTCCTTCATATTCTCGAGCACAAATAAATGCAATTTTCCTTTTACCCAACTCTTCTGCAACATAACTAAATGTAGCTTCACGATTAGAATCACCCATTGAGTGTAAATCACACCTTGGTGCAAGATGCATCCCAACCCTACTAGCACCCCAAACATCAATGACAGCATCGGTGACTTCTAGCAAAAAACGGGCTCGATTTTGAATAGAACCTCCGTATTCATCACTTCTTTTATTAGAACAATCCTGCAGAAATTGGTCTACAAGATACCCATTTGCACCATGAATTTCAACGCCATCAAACCCCGCTAATTTTGCATTTTCTGCCGCTTTTTTATAGTTTTGAGTAATGATTTTAATTTCACTAAGATCAAGGGCTCGGGGCACAACAAAACGCTCCTTTGGTTGTAAAAGATTGACATATCCATTTGGCGCAATTGCACTTGGCGCTACTGGCAAATTGCCATTTAAAAATAAGGGATGAGAGATACGTCCCACATGCCAAAGCTGCATAAAAATTTTACCCTCACGATCATGAACACTTTTTGTAATTTTTTTCCAGCCCTCAATATGTTCTGTTAACCAAATGCCGGGTGTATTTGCATAGCCAACTCCCATAGGGTCTATATTTGTGGCTTCAGTAATAATTAAACCAGCAGTAGCTCGTTGCGTATAATATTCTACCATTAACTCGTTGGGCGTTCTGCCATCGACTCCAGACGCTCTGCATCGTGTCAGCGGTGCCATAAAAATCCTATTTTTAAGTTTTAATTCACCCATTTGAATTGGCTGTAATATATCAAGCATAAAAACTCCTTATTTAATAGCTATTTATATTACAACACTTCTTAATTTGAAGTCACCTTGATCATAGGTATTATAAATTTTTAAGAAAATTTTTTTTGAATTCTACTTGCGTGTTATATTCACTCATGGTACAGGTCAGCTTCTTATGTTAGAGAGGGTTATGCCTTCTAAGTTAAATGAGGTATTTAAAAATGGGTAAAAAAGACAATCGCCGTACTTTTAAAATGAAAAGAAAAAAAGCGCAAGCAGCTAAAAAAGCAAGAGAAAAATCTAAAATGACTGCTGTTAAGGCTTCTAGAAAATCTGTTTCAAAAAAGTAATTTATTATTAAATATGTGTAATTAGGAGAGATGGCCGAGTGGCTTAAGGCGGCGGTCTTGAAAACCGTTGTAGGCGCGAGTCTACCGGGGGTTCGAATCCCTCTCTCTCCGCCATATTTTTTGAATTGGTAAAAAATCTAATCTTAGTTATCCTCAAATTCTATTAAGTACTTATAAATAATATAACGTCGCTTATTTAATAATACTGCAAATTTATAGTTTTATTATTTTATAAAAATTATATCATAGAATAATTAAAATAAATGGATAAAATTAAAATATATAAAGCTATTTGTTTTTCAAATGACTTTATTATTATTTTTAACTCGCAGTCTGTTTTTAGAGGAATTAAAAAATGAAATATGCAACGTTATACATAATGGATCCCTCTTTGGTTGGAAGCAAGGTATTAGATACCATACCACAGATTAAATCCTACTCATCCAAAAACGAAAATGATAATGCAACAGGAATGCTTATTAAGCTTGATGAGTTTGAAATTGAAATGAATTTTATGGAACCTGAAAAATTGGAAGACCATTTAGAGGGATTTAAAGGTTTAGCGTATAATTATGTGAGCGAAGGCATCGATCCTGTATATGTTTTGACTAGAATATTTAATGTCAGGCTAGTTATAGGATGCGTTATCGAACCTGATTTTGATAAAGAAAGTAAGGTTTTAGAGTTTTTTAAAAATTTTAACAGCGCATATAAATCTCTTTTATTTTATGATAACAAGGTATTTGATTATGACATGCAAGTACTTGCAAAGTTATGACGTAAAATTTTTCTTAACAACAGAGCTAAGTTCTCATGTAAAAAAGCTCAAAACTTTTGATATTTTTTTAATTTGTACCATTTTTTGATTTAATTAACTAATACTAGTTTGAAATTTAATAAATATTTTAAATACAATAGTATCCAAAATGTAAAAAAAATTATGAATATTAAAAAAACAAAATATTTATTTATTTTCTTAAGATTTTTTTCCTCACTATGCGAACAAACTTTATTTTTTTCTATACCACTCTTATTATACTCTAATTACAATAAAGATCCAAAAATAATTGCATTAACTTATTCTTTAATTCAGGTTTCCCTATTAATTGGCTTACCTATTTCTGGTTTTTTTATAACAAAAATATTATCTAATAAATTGTTTTTTTTATGTGATATGTTAAGAGGAATATTATGTTTATTAATTTATTTATTTATAAATAATAATCTTATTTATATTTTTATATTTTTATTTGGATTTATTAGCGCAATTTCTTTTGTTAAAACAGAACACTTCTTACCTAAAATTTTAACAAATTATTCTTCTATGCAAAAACAATCTATAATGCAAATTATAGTACAATCACCTGCAATTATCGGCCCATCGCTAGCTTCAATTTTATTATATTTTAATTTACTCAATATTTTTCTTATATTTTTTGCAATTATATTTATAATTAATGGATTAATAACACTTTTTAATAAATTTCCTAGTTCTTTAAATATAAAAAAAATTAATAAAAAAATTATGATATTTAAGGATTTTTTTGAAACTATTCGAGTTATTATATCAAAAAAACAAATAATATATTTAACCATCTCAATATTTATTTTAAATTTTGTCGGTTCTGTGTCATTAATTCTATCTCCACATATTTTTAATAAAAACACAAATTATTACAGCTTAACTATTGCATTATCTGCAATTTTTTCAATTTTTAGCATGCTAATTTCTATTAATAAAAATATTTTTAACTCTATATCACAAGTAAAAGTTGGTTTAATTTCATCATTTATGCTGATATTTTTCTATGGAGTTTTATCATTTTCAAAAAACATATTTTTATTTAGTATTGGATTTATCCTCTACCAAGCAACAATTCCTTTTTTTGTAATTTTTATGCGTACTGAAAGAGCTAAGTTAATACCTAAACATATTTTTGCACAATCAATTGGAATAATGATTTTCTTATACTCTTTAAGCAATCCATTATCAGGATTATTTGTTACAGGATTTATTGATAAATATTCAAGTCAAAACTTATTAATATTTTGTTTTATTTTAATGTTTCCAATATTTTTTGGAATTTTTTTAACATTTAATATTTTTACTTCTAAAAAATAAATTTAATGAATCACACAATAACAGTTAAGCATTTTGTTATATTTTCAATTTTAAAATGTCTAATTGCAGTTTGCAAAATCAAATCTAAATTAGATAAATCTTGAAAAAGTGATTTTTGATATCCTAAAAACTCCAAAGCATGAATTAAATTTTCTTTTGGTATATTATTGTCTATAGGCTTTGCTTTTGTTTGTTTAGAAAGTTTTTGGGATAGTTTGTTAACTGCTATAGGGATATGCAAATATTGTACTTTATCAAAACTAAAAAATCTCTGTAATAATATTTGCCTAGGTGTTTGAAGCAACAAATCACTCCCTCTCACAACTTCAGTCACACCTTGAAGTTCGTCATCAATAACAACAGCCAATTGATAAGACGGTAAATTTTCTCGTCTCCACACAACAAAATCACCTACTTCTTCATAAATATTTTGATTTAATTCACCTTGAATCAAATCATAAAAACAAATTTTCTCATCTTTATCAATTTTTATTCTAATTGAAAAATTCTTCAGACTCTCTTTTATAGGATGATGACGGCAAAAACCTTCATATATAACTTCATGAGTATTTAGATTTTTTTTATATTTCAATAAAGTCTTACGTGAACAATAGCAATTGTATAATAAATTTTTATTATTTAACTTCTTAAGATAGTCTCTATAAATTTCATTTCTATTTGATTGAAAAACAACATCGCCATCCCAATTCAAACCATGAGCCTCTAAAGTTTTTATAATTGACATAGTGTATTTGGATTTGCAACGAAATTTATCAAGGTCTTCTATACGTAACAGCCATCGACCTCTTTGGGCTCGTGCTCTAAGATAACTGGCTACTGCTGTAACTAAAGAACCGAAATGAAGCTCACCGGTAGGAGAGGGGGCAAAACGTCCAACATAATGAGACATAGTGCATTAAAACCCATTGAAAATGGTGAAGGGTCAGGGACTCGAACCCTGAACCAAGAGATTAAGAGTCTCTTGCTCTACCAACTGAGCTAACCCTCCACTAATGCAGAAGTCTAACTATCCAAGGTAAGCTTAAAAGTCAAGAATGCCAGAAAAAAAACTTATGACAAATAATCATAAGCTTATCGTAAATAGCATTTAATTTTTGCTTACTCTTTATTTACCTAAAATTAAGAAAGCAATAATTAAGCCAAGAATAGCTTGAAATTCAATAAGAGCCATCGCAAGAAGGAATGGCGTAAAAATTTTGTTATATGCTTGAGGATTCCGTCCAATACTTTCTAGAGCACCTTTAGCAGCATGACCTTGACCTTGACCGGCACCAATAACAGCCAAACCAATTGCCAAACCAGCACCAATTAGTTTTAAACCCGTACCAATTGACATTCCGTCAGTTGCAGCTGTGGCAGCAGCATCTGCAGCAACTGCAGGTAAACTCATTAAAACAGCAGCAGATGCTGCAGAAAGCTTTGCTAATTTATTTTTCATAATAAAAACTCCTAGTATTAAAATACAACAAAAAACTCGTTTCCATTCTTATTTTGTGCTCACGCAGAATACCAGTTCTCGTGTAGCAGAGCTTTTTTAAAAAGCCCATCCTTTAAATTTAAACTTAAAGGATAAAGACATTTTTAAATTTCCTAACATAAATGGAATAAAAGTTAAGTCATTTTAAAAAAGTCTTTAAAAAATTTTTTAATGACTTTCTTTAGACTCTAGCGCTAGTTTTATATAAACAGCACTTAAAGTCATAAAGATAAAAGCCTGTAAACAAGCAACAAAAGTTCCAAAACCTAAAAATATTGCAGGAATGGGAATAAATGGAATATACAAATCTTTCATTAATCCTGAAAATATTGAAAATACAAAGTGATCTCCTGATATATTTCCAAAAATACGTAAAGATAATGAAACAGGTCTAGATAACAAACTGATAAACTCAATCACAAACATTAAAGGAGCCATCCATAAAACAGGGCCTGCCAAATGTTTTATGTAATCAAACCCAGATTCTTTTAAACCATAGTAGTTAAAATAAATAAAAATTGCGATTGCAGCGGCAAAAGTAAAAGACATGCTAGAAGTTGCAGGAGAAAATCCAGGTAAAACACCTGATAAATTACAAACGATCAGTACAAAAAAAGTACCACCTAGAACTCCAGCAAACCGCATCCAATTTTTTTCACCTATTGTTGATTCCAGGGTTGAAGACACCACAGACCAACACAGCTCAATAAAAGCTACAAACCCAAATTTTTTAGGTGGTAGAATTTCTTCATCCGACATTTTTTCTGGCTTCATTTTAGCAAAACCAGACAAACTCGCTATTGCTGCCAACAACAAGACCGCAAATGCTGATGCAAAAACCGGCGACCATTGCTCAGCTTTTACGTTTGCAATGGCAAGTGACATATTTGGATTAAAAAATAGAATAACTTTTTCTAATATTTCATGGTACCAATTCACTACTTGCACTCCCGAGGAATCAGCATGAGCAACAGAAAACCGCCCAAGCAATAAAAAAGCAAACATATGAATAATTTTACGTTTCATAATACTATTGAAGAATCCCTTCATAAAATATCAAAGCAAACAAAAGCCAATTACCTTACTGAGGCCTTTCTGGCAAGTAGATAGAGCAAAAAGCTCACAAAATAAGTAGCCACAAAAACTCCAATGTATGTAATCAGTTCGTCTCTCTGAGATACATAAACCCAGTAAGCCAAAATGATAAAACCAGAAATTTTAAAAAAAATCGCTATTATTTTTATAACTATGCTTGTTTTTTTTAAAGTGCTGTAAACCCTAAAAAAAACTCCAGAGCTAATTAAGACAGCTGCTAAACAGGTTGTTATTAGGCCCAACTCATAATTACTCAATATCATTATCCTTTTTATCAGATTTCAGTCGCTTCAATGTTTTTAAAATCATAAAACCAGCCAAGAACAAAATCGATAAAGAGAATAACAGTTTCAAGACTATAGAATCTATCCAAAAATCTCTATAAAAGGCCTTGCCAACTTCAAACTCATCCAAAAGCCAGATAAAAAGTATTAGAAAACCAGTCGATATAATTTGGCTTATTAAAATAAGTAAAGTTGTAAGATCTTGTTTCATTTGATTTACCCAATTTTTAAGAGCAACGACTTGACCTTAGCTCCTTGCCTAGCAACAATCGCATAGTATACCAGTAGGGTTCGAGTCTACATGACTCTGAAATCTAAAATGGGGTTTATTCTATGTTAGGCAAAGAATCCAATATTATTTTTTCAGAAAAGCTTCGGGCTCGGTTAATAGAATTAGGGCTTTCAAAGCATACCGCCACTAAAATAACTAAACTTGTGACGCCTGTTAAAGTGGAAGGGAATACAATTACTTCATATTGTTCTGAACCATTTTACAGAGATCAAATTATTTTAGCTAAAAAAGACGAAATCGAAAAAATAGCAAAAGAGTGTTGGGGCAATAACTACACCTTTAAAATTGAAACATCAAAAGACTTAAGTGATGACTCGAATGAATTGGTAAATGAAAACTCTAAAATGGATAATCAGCTCACTCTTTTTCCAGAAAATAAAGATGTTTTTTTAGAAAAAAAGAAAAGAATTAAAACAAAAATAAACAATGATGTTGTTAAAAACCAAGACAATACTACTGAAAATGCTGCAAATTTAACAACCTCAGAAAAACCTAGAACGTTAGATGCCTCTCAAAATTTTAGTACATTTATTCGATGTGAAAGTAACCTCGTTGCTTATTCTGCGTGCGAAGCTGTTGCTAAAAATCCTGGTAACTTGTCAAACCCACTTTTTATATATGGAGCAACAGGGCTTGGAAAAACACACTTGCTGCATTCGGTTGGCAATGAAATTATGCATAAAATTCCTGACGCTAAAATTTTATATATAACGAGTGAAGATTTTGTAAACGATGTGATTCATCGAGGAATTCGTGTCGGAAAAATGGATGAAGTACGTTCTAAATACAGTGCTTGTGACGTTTTATTGGTTGATGATATTCAATTTCTTGAAAAAAAGGATGCATGTCAAATTGAGTTTTTCCACACATTTAATGAGCTATATCAAAAAAGGAAACAAATTGTCATTACTAGTGACAAATTTCCTAAAGATATTCCAAATATAGAAGAACGTCTAAAAAGCAGGTTTCTTCAAGGTTTGCTTGTAGATATTGAGCCACCAGGTTTTGAAGATCGTGTTGCAATTATTGAAACAAAAGCAAATTTAATAGGTTTAAAAATAAACCAAGAAATTTCGTTTCTTATTGCAACACATGCAAAAACAAATGTTAGAGAAATTCAAGGCTTGCTAAAAGATCTACTTATGAACCAACATATGACAGGAAGAAGTCCTACTCTTGAATCTGTAACAACAATATTAAAACGACGTTTTCCAATCGTAAATCTTGAGTCAACAATTGATACAACCGCAATTCAAAAAGTTGTATCTAATCATTTTCAAATAAAAATGTCTGATTTGATGGGACAAAGTCGTCAACAAAAGTTTGTTATTGCTCGCCACATTGCCATGTATCTTTCTAAAGAAATTATTGGTCTTCAAATTGTAGCTATCGCAAATGCATTTGGAAAAAAAGACCACACCACAGTTTTACACGCAATGTCAAAGGTAAAAGAATTATTAGAAAAAGATGATGAATTTAGAGGCAATTTTATTCAAATAAAAAGAAAAATAAATCAATTAATGCAATCGAATTAAATAATTTTTACGTACTTTCCAGATGCAGCCCTATATATTCTATCAAAAATAGCATCAATGTTTTCTATGTTTGTTTGATTTAAATTTGGCAGCAAAATAAATTGCGCATTTTCTGTGCTTTCAGCTTGTCTTAAATAATTAAACAAGTTTCTACTCGCTTCTAAAAAACTGCCTGACACTGATAAATCAAAATATTTTAAACTCTGCGTTTTTAAATTTTTATTTTTTGCATAAAAATCAATCAAAACAGATTTTGATAAATAATGACTTAAAAATTCTTCATATTTTAATTTCTCTTCATCGCTATCTAATAAAATAAATGACTCAATCAAAGGAGAATAATGGGTGAGCAATTGCCCAGGTGAATCCATTAAATGATTATCCATTTTATTATCATAAACTTTTTTAATAACTTTTACTTCAACATTTATCCCTTTTGCTTTTAGTGTCTTCGTAATTTGTAAAGAACTAATTGCTCCTGGTCTTAAAAGTAAAATTTCATTGTCTTCAGTAATTTTTAAAATAGTTGATTCAATTCCGATATCACACATTAAACCATCATCAAGAACAATTAGATCTTGAATATGACCAAGATCAGCAGCAACATGCTGAGCATGAGTTGGACTAACATGACCAAACGAATTAGCACTTGGAGCCGCAATGGGTATATTTACTAACTTTAGCAGTTTTTGCGCAGTCTTTCCCGAAGGAATTCGAATCGCGACCGAATCTTTTCCTGCTGTAACGAGACTAGGTACTAAATGCGAAGCTTTTAAAATAAGAGTTAATGGTCCAGGCCAATATTCGCTTCCAATTATGTCAAAACATTGTCTTTGAAATGAGGTCATATCTGTTAAACTTTCAACCTGAGACAAAGAGCTTACATGAACAATAAGAGGATCTGACTTTGGCCGACCCTTTGCAAGAAAAATTTTTTCAAGAGCGTTTTTATCTAAAGCATTGCCGCCTAGGCCGTAAACAGTTTCTGTTGGGAAGGCAACCAAATTTCCTTCTTTCAAGGCTTTTGCACAACGCTCAAGTGATTGATCAGTCAAACTTACAATTATTGCCAC